>CAYHCR010000676.1:0-3122 GCA_964354895.1 uncultured Myxococcales bacterium
CCTAGCGCCCCGCGTCGGGGCCCACAACGAAGCGTTTACGCAGCACCCGCGAGCCGGAGGTACATCTCCGCGTGCTTGTTCCCGGGCGACCGCTCGAGCACCTCGCGCCACGCGGCGAGCGCCTCGTCCCGACGGCCGAGCGAGAGCAGCGTGACGCCCCGCTGGATCCGCGCGGGGAGATAGCTGCCGTTCTGCAGGACGGCCGCGTCGAGCTCGACGAGCGCGGCCTCCTTGTCGCCCTTCTCGCGAAAGGCGTTCGCCAGCTTCACGCGCACGTCGGCGAAGGAGGGGCCGAGCTCGAGCGCGCGACGGAAGTCGACGATCGCCTCCTCGTAGCGGCCCGCGGCGGCCCAGACGTCGGCGATGTCGGCGTACATGTTCGCGACCTTGCCTCGCACGAAGGGGTCAAGCTCGCCGGGGCCCGCCGAGCGCGCGAGCGCCTGCTGGTAGACCTCCCGCGCCTCGCGGTAGCGGCCCAGATCGTTGTAGACGACCGCAAGATTGAGCGCGGCGTCGGTGTAGCTGGGGTTCACGCGGAGCGCGGCCTCGAACGCGCGCTGCGCCTTCGCGAACTCGCCGCGGTCGTGGAAGATGATGCCGAGCATGTTGTAGACGTCGGCGAAGCCCTGGTGCTGCTCGACGACCTGCGTGAGGTGGCGCTCGGCCTTCACGAATTGCTTCTTCTCGAAGTAGCTCCGCCCGAGCTGGAGCGCCTGCTTGAGAGCCTCGTCCATGGCGGCGCAGCCTACTCCGTCAGGGCAGCCCGGAGGTGAACCGCCAGGCCCCCTCCGTCCGGCGAAGGCGCAGCGGCCGCGGAGGCCCCTCCCCCCGCGCCTCGCCGACCTGCGCCTCCTCGCGATCGACGCGCACGAGCCACGCCGTCACGGCAGGCGGCGGAGGGGGAAGTTCTGCGCCCCCGAGGCGCGCGAGGGCCTCGGGGCCCGCCTCCCACGCCGGATCCGCGAGCGCCGCCAGCGCCCCGGCGTCGCGGGCGTGCAGCGCTGCGTCGCGCGCCCGCAGCGCCCCGAGCAGCGGCACGAGGCGCTCGACCGGCGGCGCGTCGGGCGCGCACGAGGCCGCGCAGGCGACCTCGAACCGCTCGCTGCCGAGGTACGAGACGATCGCCGCGCCGACGCGCCCCTCGAGCGAGACCTGCCCGCGGGCGCGCAGCACGCCCCGCTCCGTCGAGGCCGTCACGTTGACCGCGTCGAAGGCGCCGGCCGGGACGACGAGCGCCGCGCCGTCCGAGAGCGGCTGCGTAAAGCCCTGCAGGCGCAGCGCCGCGATCGCGTCACGCGCGCGCTCGTCCTCGGTCCGCAGCAGGGGACAGGCCGTCGACAGCGCGAGCAGCACGAGCCCGGCCACCGACCGCCGGATCATTCCGCGAGCAGCGCCGCCTGGACCGCGGGCAGGTTCGGATCGGCCGGATGGAGCTTCTGGAGCTCCTCCGCGACGGCCTTGGCGCGCGCCGGATCGCCCATACCGCGGTACGCCCGCACGAGCCCGAGCGCGACCTCGCCGTCGAGGCCCTGGTCCGGGTAGGTCCGCCGGACGTACTCCCAGCGCCCCGCGGCGGCCTCCCAGCGATCCCGCCGGGCGTAGAACTCCGCGACGATCAGCTCGTGCGCGGCGAGCTTGCGCACCACCGTCGAGAGCAGCTCCTCCGCCCGCGGCCGGTGCTCGCTCTTGGGATACTTCCGCAGGAACTCCTCGAGCGACGCGCGCGCCGCCCGGACCTGCGTCTGGTCCTTCTCGGTGTCGCTCGGCAGCAGGAAGAAGTCCGACGGCATCGCCTGCACGTGGCTCTCGCCCACGCGGAACGAGGCCCAGTCGACGTTCGCGTGCGTCGGGTGGAACTTGACGAAGTTCCGGTAGCCGTCGATCGCCTCGCTGTATTTCTCGCGCGAGAAGTGGGCGTCGGCCGTCTTGAGCTCCGCCGCAGCGGCGTACGTGCTGTAGGGGAACTTGCTGCGCACGTGCTCGAAGAAGCGGACCGCGTCGAGCCAGCGCTCGTCCTGCAGCTCCGAGAGCCCCTTCTCGTAGTTCCGCTGCGCGTCGACGGCGAAGTCGAGCCGGCCCTCCCCGTCCGCGGCGCAGGCGGAGAGCAGGCAGACGAGGCCGAGCAGGAGCGATCGACGGATCATGCGCGCCCTCGTAGCGCGACCGCCCGGCGCCCGCAACCAAGGGCGCGCGTGCGGGGGCGGGGGCCTCGAGCCGTCAGAACCGCTCGATCTTGAAGTCGTCTTCCTTCTCCGCCGCGGGCTGCGCGGGCGAGGCCTTCGCCGAGGGCGCCGCCGCGGGCCTCGCCGCGGGCACGGCCGGACGCGCGCCGCTCGTCGGGGCCGCCGCCTTCGCCGCGGAGGGCGCGGGACTTCCCTCGAAGCTGTCCCACGTGCTGTCCGAGGTCGACGCGATGCCGGAGACGCGCAGCGCGAAGTCGTCGGGGTTGCTCGCCTGTCGCAGCGCCTCCTCGTAGGTGACGATCCCGTTCTTGAGGTGGCCCATCAGCGACTGATCGAAGCTCTGCATGCCGTAGGAGAGGTGGCCCTGCACGATCGCGTCGGTGATCTCCTTGGTGCGGTCCTTGTCCTCGATCATCTCGCGGACGCGCGTCGTGCAGATCAGCACCTCGCAGGCCGCCACGCGGCCGCGCTGGTCGGAGCGCGGGACGAGGCGCTGGCTGACGACCGCCTTGAGCACCGAGCCGAGCTGCAGGCGGATCTGCTTCTGCTGGTAGGGCGGAAAGACGGAGATCACGCGGTTGATCGTCTCCGTGGCGTCGAGCGTGTGGAGCGTCGACATCACGAGGTGGCCCGTCTCCGCCGCCGTCAGGCCTGTCTCGATCGTCTCGATGTCGCGCATCTCGCCGACGAGGATGACGTCCGGGTCCTGCCGCAGCGCGCTCTTGAGGGCCTGGCTGAACGACATCGTGTCGACGCCCACCTCGCGCTGGTTCACGATCGAGCGCTTGTCCCGGATCAGGAATTCGATCGGGTCCTCGATCGTCATGATGTGATCGGTCTCGTTGGTGTTGATGTGGTCGATCATCGCCGCGAGCGTCGTCGACTTGCCCGATCCGGTCGGGCCGGTGACGAGGATGAGCCCGCGCTCCTCGAGCGAGA
>CAYHCR010000677.1:0-3117 GCA_964354895.1 uncultured Myxococcales bacterium
CCGGGTGTGCATCGAATGGCTGAGCTCGGAGACCTTCCTCCCGGCCTTCGTCTTGAGGATCGGATCGACGACGTAGGCGCGCGGGTAGTCGTCCGGGAAGGACTTCAGGTCGAGCCAGAGGGTGTAGGCATTGTTTGCGTTCGACAGGAGCCGACCGACGACGCCGCCCTCTTCGGCCTGAAAGCGGAAGGCGGGGCCGAAGGTCTTGCGGAGGAGCTGCTCCTCGAGGTCGATCCGCTTCGTGCGTCGCATGTCGTCTCCTCCGTGCTGCGTCGAAGCGTGAGAGTGCGGGTTACGGGCTGGTCTGACCGTCGGTCGCGAGCTCGAAGAGCAGGTGGGCGACGGTCGTGGACGGATCGACGACCTGCATCGAGCGGCCGGGGAGCCAGAGCCGCGCGGGCGAGAGCGGGAACTCGGACGGGTAGGCCCAGCTCGCGCGCCAGCCGCGATCGAGGGTCAACGAGCCGCCGTGCTTGCCAAAGTCGAGCGCGCCGCCTGCGTAGGCCGCGAGCTCCTGCATCGCGCGGTACTCGCGGCTCATGCGGCGTCGACCTGCGCCCGAGGCCTCCCAATCGTCTCCATATGCCTCGCGCGCCATCCAGCTGGTGCTCCCGGGCGGGGTCGAACAGGGTTGGCCGAACGGCAGGGCGGGCGCGGTGAGCTCGATCGGCGATCGGCCTGGCAAAGTGTGCAGCTCCGTCGCGAGTCCTTTGCCCTCGCCCCGGCGATACAGAAAACCGCCGAGCGAGACGCCACGGGCTTCGACGTTCGCGATGACAAGCAGGAAGCGGCGGAAGTCGCGGGCCTGCATGCCGTCGATCACGCTCGCGTCGTCCCCGCCGCTGGGCTGGCGCAGGCCGAGGGAGTGGTGCGAGTGCCACTCGCCGACGTGCTGCAAGGCCATCGCCCCGAAGAGGCGCGCAGCGGTGGCCTCGAGGAAGTCCGGATCCTGGAAGAAGGAGGTGGAGCTCCGCGTCGCGCGTGGCCCGGGACCGGTCGCCAGCAGCACGACGGGGAGGCCCGTGTGCGTGAAGTAGCCGAAGAGGCTGCCGCCGGTCTCGAGCGACGGATACATCGCGGTGTGATCGGCGATGCGCTGCAGCTCACTCTCGTAGGAGTAGGCGCGGGGCGCGTTGGCGACCGGCGTCTCGGCCGGCCGGGGCGCCGGGCCGGTGGAGGTGGTCGGCGCGCCGAGGTAGCCGCCCAGGGCGCGGCGGAGGAGCGAGGTCATGGGCGGAGGGCTCCGGGGGCGAGGGGCGCTGCGTTCGTGGGAGGGAGGCGGCTGGCGCGGCGGGTCTGACAGCCGCACCACGGCTCTCCTGCTCCCTCGCGCCGCCTCCGTCAGACCCGCCCGCCGCGCCGACTCTCCCGCACGACCCACCAAGGACCCGGAGCGCCCATGACCTTCGATCCCAACGACAGCGAGCCGAACGCCGAAGAGCTCACGCCCGGAGGCATCGGCTCGCCGTGCGTCGTGGCGCGCGGTTGGCTGCAGCGGGCGCGGGAGGAGTTCGCGGCCGGTGACGTCGTCGCGACCTGTGTGATGGCCCGCGTCGCGGCGCTCTACGCGAAGAGGGAGATTGCACGAGCGAAGTCGGTGGATCGTGAGGAGGCGGTCGGGATCGAGAAGGAGTGCGGGGCGCTCGAAGCGGCGGCGCGGAAGAGCGCGCCCGAGCGGATCGCGAAGTGGGAGAGGGAGAGGATGGAGGAGTTGGAGCGCACCGCGGTCGAACACCTCCAGCACCTGCAGCAGGCGGATCAGGCACTTCGCGAAGCGAAGCTCGCGGGGCTCCGATCGGTCGCGGAGCGGATGCGCCGCCGCCGCGCGGAGTGGCTGCTCGGACGCGGGCTGCAGGAGTTGCTCGATCGAAACACCCTCGCGCCCGACCGCTTCTTCTCGCCGGCGCACGAGGCCGCGCGTGCGGCGCTCCGCTCGCTCCTCGAGACGCGGGCGCGCCAGACGCAGTCAGAGGACGAGGCCTGGCGCGCGAACCCCTCGTGGGACGAGCCGGCCACGCGCAGAGCAGCGGTCCAACTGGTCCCGCCCGCGGCGCCCGCCTCGCGCCCTCCCTCGCCCGCGGTCGGTCCGCTCGAGCCCCACGCGGAGGATCTCCATTTCTGCGCCTGGCAGCTCGGAGACGCGCTCGAGCGCCTCGAGCGGGCGGGCGACAACGTGATGCTCGGCTACGACGCCTGCGATCTGGCGCGGTATCGGGCGCAGCAGCTGCGGAGCTCCTCGGCCGCGACCGAGGCGCACCTGCAGCGGGCGCAGGACGTGATGCGCGTGATCCTCGCCTGGCTCGCGCGGCGGAGCGTCGCCGCTGGGCCGACGCTCGAGGAGTGGAGGGCGCTGCGCACGCGGATGTATGCGGCCCAGCTCGACGCGCAGATCGTCACGATGGAGCGGCTCGCCGCCGAGCTGCGTTCGCTCTCGCGGGAGGAGGCGAAGCGCCGCCAGAAGCTCGCGGAGCGGGCGCTCTCGCGGAAGGAGTCGAGCATCGCGTCCGGCACGATGCCGCCGATGCTCTTCGAGTCGCCGCGCTACGTCGCGGCGGAGGAGGCCCTGGAGCGGGCCTGGCTCGAGCGCGTGCAGCTGCCGGCGTAGTTGCGTCGAGCCATCCTCCACACCTCTCACGCGCGAGGAGTCCAACATGCAGTTTGCCCCTGACTTCGTCCAGAAACAGCTCGTCAACCACTGCGGCCCCTCCTCGACGTCGGCGTGTCTCGCCGTGCTCGGGATCGACGTCTCGCAGCGCGGCGTCGCGCGGCTCGCACACATCCCGACCTCGGTCTGGGCGAGCGGCGCGAGCGAGGAGGCGCTGCTGCGCGGTCTGCGCGCGGCGGGCGCGACGGGGCGCGTGATCAAGGCGGCGGACGAGGGCGGGCGGGCGACGTTCCTCTCGGAGTTGCGCGCGAGCCTCGAGGCGGGGCAGCCCGCGATCCTGATCATCGACGACTGCAGCCACTGGGTCGCGCTGCTCGGCCTCGCCGAGGATGGTCGCTTCCTCGTCATGGATCCCAACGACGACGCGGTCTTCTCGCGCTGGAGCGATCGCACGCTCCTGACCAAGTCCGTCGAAGACCTCGACGAGAACGACGAGCTCCACTTCGCGATCT
>CAYHCR010000678.1:0-3112 GCA_964354895.1 uncultured Myxococcales bacterium
CGCCGCCTCGACCGCCGCGCGGGGCGGCTCGCCCTCGACCGGACGAAGGAGCTGCTCGAGCGGCAGCGCAGCGAGGGCCTGCTGGCCCCGGCCGAGATCGACGGCATAACGCCTCGCCGCCACCACCATCGCAAGCTCTGCGGCCGCGCCGCCGGGACCGGCTCGGAGCCGAAGCGCCTGCAGCCCGCGCATCGCCTCGACCCGCACACGCGGGACCGGATCGCCCCCGAGCGCGACGAGCAGCGAGGGCTCGTCCGCCAGCTTGCCGAGCGCCCGAGCGGCGAAGGCGCGCGCGTCGGGCTCCGCGTCCCGGGCGAGTCGGGCGGCGACGCCTCGGCCTGCCGGAGCCGGCAGGTGGGCGACGGCGAACGCCACGCCCACGCGCACGCCGGGCGCCGGATCGCTGGCGCGCGCCTCGAGCGCCAGCACGATCGGCGCCGGATCGGCCGGAGGATGGAAGCGACCGATCAGCCCGAGCGAGTACGCGGCCTCCTCCCGGACGCGCGGCTCGAGGTGCTCCAGCAGCGCCACGAGCGCCTTCGGGGCCGCGGCGCCGCCGAGTCGACCGAGCGCCCACGCCTGCGCCACCGCCGTCTCCGGCACGCTCTCCGCCGCCGCCACCGCCGCGAGCGCGGTCGCCGCCGCGTCCCGCGCCGCGACCGTCGGCGCGCTCCACGCGAGCCCGAGCAGGCCGAGGGCCTCGGCCGCCGCCGAACGAACGAGCGGATCGGCGTCCCCCGCGTGCCTCGCGATCACCGCGAGATCTTCGGCGTACTGGATCTGGCCGAGCCCACGCAGCGCCGCCGCCCGCCGCCCCGGCGCAGCCAGCGCGCCGAGCAGCGGCTCTCGCTCGCGTTGCAGCGTGGCAGCCTCCGGGGAGCCCGACGAGGGCGCGCCCACGAGGCCCGGATGGCGCAGCGTCCCGACACGATCGGGGGGCGCCTCGGGTGCAGCGCACGCTGCGACCACGAGCGAACCGACCAGCAGCCGCCGAACGGACAAGGACCACCTCCGCCGGGATGATTGCCGCGGGCGGGGCCGCGCGTCTAGGATGCGCCCGATGTTGTGCCCTGGCTGCAATACCGAAGTCGAAGCCGACGCCGCGATCTGCCCGTCGTGCGATCACATCCTCGACGCGTCCTTCCTCGGCGAGCTCGGGGGCGAGTCGACGCTCCCGCCCCGCACCAAGCCGCGCGCGGCCCCGAAGCCGGCCGCGCCCAAGCCCGCCGCTCCGAAGCCCGTGGCGGCGCCTGCGAAGCCGGCGCCGGGCGAGCCGGTGCGCGGCCGCAAGCTGGACGTCGGGGGCCTGGAAGAATCGAGCTTCACCCGCGAGTCCGACGACTTCGCGCAGGAGATGCTGCGGACCTTCAAGGGCCTCCCGAAGAGCGAGAAGGTCGGGCTGATCGCCTCCGGGGTCGCGTTCCTCACCCTGATGCTCCCGTGGCGCAGCACCGCGCGCGAGGGCGACGAGATCGGGCTGCTCGTCGGCGTGTGGCCTGCGATCGCAGCGCTCGGCGTGCTCGTGGCGTGCCTGCAGTTCCGGATCTCGGGTCGCTACCCCGGCCCGTTCCAGCGGTGGCACACCGTGCTCGGGCAGCTCGTCGCAGGCGTGGCGATCTCGGGGACGGCGATCGTGCGGATGGTCCTCGACACGAACCTCTCCGAGGTGAAGAACGCCCTCGGCTCGGAGATCGTCGTCATGAGCTCGCCCTCGTTCGGCGCCGTCATCGCCCTGCTCGCAGGGCTGGCGATCGCGGCGGGCGGCCTCTTCAGCCTTCAGGCGCCGGAAGAGTAGCCAGCGGCGGGGCAGGCGGCGGCGCAGCTGCTGCGACGTGGCCGGCCGCACGAGCCCGCCGGACGAGGCGGAGCGCGTCGACCTCCCGGAGCGGGACGAGCTTCACGAGCGTCGCGAGCTCGCGCTGGCCGTCCATCCGCGCCAGGAAGAACCGCTCCGGCGGCGAGAGCGACATCGCTCGAACGTCCGCCCGCTCGAGCTTCAGGAGCGGGAAGAAGCCCTTGCCGTACAGCTCTGCGCGAAGGACGAGCAGCAGCTCGGCTTCGACCGCACGCAGCGCCCCGGTCGTCTCCTCGCCGTGCTCGCGCGCGACGGCCCGCTGGGCCAGCTCCAGCGCCTCCTCGTGCGCGCCGCGACCGAGGGCCTGGCGCGCTGCCGCGGCGAGCTGGCTCGCGGTCCGGACGTCCTCCATCGGCGCTTCGTCGACGGGGAACCAAGGCTCCTCTTCGACGTCCTCGGGGAGCGTATCGAGCGCGAGCTCGTCGCTGGCGGCGGCGTCAGCGCGCTCGTCGTCGAGCACCGCGCCCGCCGCCGCGTCGAGGCCGCCCTCGTCGTCGTCGACGACCAGGTCGTGGCTCGGCTCCGGCTCGGAATTGCCGTCGGCGAGCGCGCCGAAGAGCGCCTCGTCCGGCACCGCGGGCGGAGGCGGATCGTCGAAGGAGGGGAACTCGGCGGCGAGGTCGACCGCGAGGGAGTCGGGCGCGGGCCGCGCGGCGGCGGTGGGACCGGCGAGCTCGGCGGCGAGGTCGTCGAGCTCCGTCGAGACGGGCTCGGCGAACAGGTCTGCGGCCAGACCGTCGCTGCTCGACGAGGGCTCCACGGGCTCGGCGAAGAGCTCCTCGCCGAGGTCGAAGGCGGGCGGCGCGCTCGCAGGGGCCGGCGGGAGCGGCGCGCTCAGCGGGGCCGGCGCGAGCGGCGCGCTCAGCGAGGCCGGCGCGAGCGGCGCGATCATCGGGGCCGGCGCGAGCGGCGCGATCTCCTCGGGCGGCGTGGCGGTCCGCGGCGAGGTGCGCCTGGTCGCGACCGTGTCGTCGATCCGAAGCAGCCCCTGCGCGACGAGCGCCGCCGCCTGCTCCAGGATCCGCAGCGGCGCCTCGTGCATGAGCACGCCGAGGTCATCGAGCGTCTGCGGCCGACGCGTCGCCTCGAGCAGCAGCGCCTCATGCGTGCCAGGCAACCCGCGCGCGCCGGCGACCGTGACGACCTTCGTCCCTCCGGACGGGAAGATCAGGGAGAGCGCCCGCATCCGCTCGATCCGCGGGCGCGCCACCTCGACGAGCTCCTGGAGCGGCAGCGCGACCTCGAGCCCCGTCGCCT
>CAYHCR010000679.1:0-3111 GCA_964354895.1 uncultured Myxococcales bacterium
CGCGGCGCTCGGCGGCGCGGGCGGGCGCACGATGGTGAAGCTGCGCATCGCGGAGGCGCTGCTCGGGAAGCGGATCGTCTTCGTGCCGAGCGGCAAGGGAGGCCAGCTGCAGACCACGAACCTCAACGAGCTGCTCTCGCGCTACTCGGCGGCGAAGGTGCTCGACGCGCCGGCGGCGGTGGTCACGCCGTAGGTCCCGGCGATCAGGGCGGCGGCGCGCGGCGTGGATGCAGCGCGGAGAGCGCGAGCTTGAGGCGGAAGGCCCAGGCGGCCTCGTCGTGGCCGCCGAGCGGATCTTCGTGGGCGAAGAGCTCGAGCCCCTCCTCGTAGCCGAGCTCGTCGCGCAGCAGCGCCGCGAGCTCGCGGCCCCGGCGCTCGGCGCGCGTGTCGTCGCGCAGCCCCCAGTCGAGCCAGAAGCGCGGGCGGCCGGCGAGCTCCTCGAGGCTGGAGCGCGCGGCGGCCCAGAGGGCAGAGCCGCGCTGCTCGCCGCTCTCGCGCCGGACGACCAGGCCGTACTCGACGCCGATCCAGAACGACGCCGAGAGGCAGATCGCGGCGCCGACGCGCTCCTTGTGCAGCACGGCCGTCCAGAAGGCGGCGAGCCCGGCGTGCGAGGTGCCGGCGATCGTGGTGGTCGCCGCGTCGGCGCGGACGGGGAACGCGGACTGCAGGAACGGGAGCAGCGAGCCGGCGAGCCAGTCGGCGTGCGCAGCGACGCCGCCGGAGGCGCGGCCGTCGGCCCACGGCGCGTGCGTGTACTCGAGGTCGCGGTCGAGCGGGTGGATGGCCGCGACGACGGTCGGCTCGATCGCGCCGCTCGTCACGAGCGCGTCGATCGCCTCGGCGGCGTGGAGCGAGCGGGGCCCGAAGAAGGCGCTCTGGCCGTCGAGCAGCACGAGCAGCGGGGCCGGCTGCGTAACTTCCCGCGGGACGTAGACGTGCGCACGGCGGGGCGGCCCGTCGCCGAGCGCGAGCGCGTCGAACGAGACGAAGCTCCCGCGCGCGAAGGGCTCGACGTGTCGGAACGCGCGCTGGTCGCCGAGCTGGATCGGTTCACTCGTCATTGGGGCGCGTCGTCGCAGATGTCAGAGCGTCGCGGTATCTGAACTTTCGTTCCGGGAGGCCCGGATGGGAGGGAGCCCTGGAGTCGCGCCGCGCTGGCCGCCACGGAGACGATCCGCTACGCGATCCCGACGTTCTTCCTCAACGAAGATCCGGCGGCGAAGCTGACTGCGAAGGCGACGTCGAGGAGGTGAAGCGGCTGGCGGCGGCGAAGGCGCGCGGCGAGCTACTCCTCGTCGCCCGGCTCCGGGGCGCCCGGCGCCGGGGTCCCGCCGTCGCTCTTCTCGCGCGTGACCGGCTCGTAGCCGTAGCTCTGGAGCGTCGACACCACGCCCGGCGGGCGCGGCTCGTCGGGCAGGTGTTCCGGCACCGCGAGGGCGACGTCACGGCCGATCTGCTCGACCGCCATCACGACGCCCAGGTCGAGCCGCGTCGGCCCGCTCGCGCCGTTCACGACGAGCACGAGCTTGAGGTCGGCCTCGAGCGGGACGCCGCTCGCCTGGTCGACGAGGAGGCGCCCGCTGACCTCGGTCGGCACGCCCTTGTCCAGCGCCTCCAGCCGCAGCTTCGTGTCGGGATCCGGCCCGCCCTTGGGCAGCGCCAGCGCCGGCAGCGGCGTCGCGGGCTTCGGCTCGCGGGGGCTGCCGAGCGAGACCGCATATTTCACTGCGGTCCGCGTGCCGTACGAGACGGTGCCGGCGCTGCGCAGCAGCAGCGCGCCGTGCGCGATCGTCTCGAAGCCCGCGAGCGTCGCGTAGCCGGAGGCGAGCACGTCCTCGGAGCTGCCGCGATCGCGCCGCCGCTCGCGCCACGGCGCGAAGCGCGAGCGGGAGTACGAGGCGCCGCCGAGCCGCAGCCACTCCATGCCCTGGTCGGCGTCGTTCTCGACGAGCACGTGGAAGTCGCCGCCGGGTCGCAACGTGACGGAGCGCGATTCTTCCAGCCGGATCTCGCGGCCCTCGGTCGCCCAGCGCATCGAGGTCCTGCCTCGCTGCACATGCGTGCCGAGCCGCGCGACCGCCTCCTGCGCGGGCATCCGCAGCACGCGCGCGGCCAGCACGGGATCCTCGCCGAGCGCCGTCGCGTCGAGCTCCTCGCGGGCGGCCAGCAGCACGCGCGGCGGATCCTCCGGCGAGAAGATCCGCAGCTTGGCGGCCTGATCCTCCTCGGCGACGCAGGCGCCGCAGCCGGTCGCGAGCAGGCCCGGCAGCACGAGGAGGGGGAGCAGGTTGCGCATGCGCGCACCGTAGTCGCGGTGGAAATGGGAGGGAAGCGACGACCTGTGGGGGGCGGACGAGCGCGACCGCAAGCGCCCGGAATCCGACCTGAGAGGCCCCACAAGGAGAAAAATTGACGATCCGCGCCGGCGTCGTACCTTGGGTCCTGCGGCAAGCACTACGGCCGCTTTCCGAGGGAGCCTCGTGAGCACGAACCAGCGCAAGGGCGGCAGCAAGGTCGGGGTGGCGGAGACGGTGCCGGTCCGTACGGCGGTGGCGAAGGCCATGCCGTCCCGCGTCCGAGAGCTCGACTCCGTCGAAGAGCGCGTCCTGCGGACCCGCCACGGCGTCGGCGTCGATCCTTCTGCGCCGCTGGGGCGCAAGGCCGATGGCGAGGTCCTCGACGAGCTCCTCCTCTTCGAGCTCGAGGTCCGCAAGCGCTACATGGCGCACCTCGCGAAGGCGAAGCGCCCGCAGGCGAAGGCCTCGTCCGCGAAGGACAAGATCGTCCGGACCCTGCGCAAGAAGAAGTAGCCGCCGCGCCGTTCGTCGCGACGCCCGGGCCCGTCTTCGCTGCCAGTCGCAGCGGGGCCGGGCCCGCGGTGCTTTCCGGTGGGGCGCAGAGCTGCCCGTCGCGCCGGTCGAGTTCGCCGACGATGCCGCTGACGCTGACGCTGACGCTGGCGCTGACGCTGCCGCTGACGCTGACGCTGGCGCTGGCGCTGACGCTGACGCTGAGGCCGTGGCCGTGGCCGTGACCGTGGCCGTGGCCGTGGCCGTGGCCGTGACCGTGACCGTGGCCGTGACCGTGGCCGTGGCCGTGGCCGAGGGC
>CAYHCR010000680.1:0-3109 GCA_964354895.1 uncultured Myxococcales bacterium
CGGACGACCGCCGAGAAGTTCCTCGAGCACGGCAGCCGCGACGACATCGCGCGCGCGTTGACCCGCTTCGCGCTCGGAAAGTTCGGAAGGTCGCTGCTGCTCGCCGTGCAGGGCGAGGTCGCGACGGGCTGGGCCGGCGTCGGTGGAAAGCTCGCGCCCGAGGCGGTGAAGAAGATCGCCTTCTCGCTCGCCCAGGACTCGGTCTTCCGGCTCGTCTGGGAGACGAAGAGCCACTACCTCGGCCAGTTCAAGGCGAACCCGATCGTCGTCTACTTCCTCCGCGCCACCGGCGGCGAGGTCCCCAAGACCTTCTTCCTCATGCCGATCGTCGTCGGCGGGAAGTGCGTGAACCTCTGGTACTGCGACAACGGCCATCAGAAGGTCTCGTCGCGCGAGGTCGGCGATCTGCTGATCGTCGGGCAGGCCGCGTCGCGCGCGTATCTGCGCCTGATCGCCGAGAAGCGCAGCCAGAAGAAGGGCTGACGCTTTCCGCTTGCCTTCGTCTTCGGCGGCGCTATCCAACGCTGCATGTCCGCCCTCACGACCGCGCTGCTGCTCCTGTCGACCGCCGCTGCCCCGGCGACGCCCGAACCACGCCCCCTCGACGCGCTGATCGCGAGCGTGGTGCCCATCGAGTTGCCCAACGGCTTCCGCTTCCTCTTCGTCCCGCGCCCCGGCACCGGCGTCTTCGCCGGCAACCTGCGCGTGAAGGTCGGCGGCGCCGACGAGGAGCCGGGGGCGACCGGCGTCGCGCACCTCTTCGAGCACATGGCGTTCAAGGGGACCGCCTTCCTCGGCACGACCGACTTCGAGGCGGAGTCCGTCGCGCTCGTCCGCGTGCACGACACCGGCGCCGCGCTCGCCGCTGAACGGGCGAAGGGCGATCGCGCCGATCCGAAGCGGCTCGAAGCGCTCGCGCAGAGCTTCTCGGACGCGGACGGAACGCACCGCGCCTTCGTCGTGAAGGACGAGCTGACGGCGCTGCTGCTCGGCAACGGCGCGGCGAACCTCAACGCCACGACCGACAAGGACCTCACGAGCTACTTCGTCTCGCTGCCGAAGAACCGGCTCGAGCTCTGGGCGCTGCTCGAGGCGCAGCGCTTCACGGCGCCCGTGCTGCGCGAGTACTACAGCGAGCGCGACGTGGTGATGGAGGAGCGCCGGATGCGCACGGACACGAGCCCCGGCGGGCTGCTCTACGAGGCGCTCAACGCGGCGGCCTTCGACGCGAGCCCGTACGCGTGGCCGACGGTCGGCTGGATGCGCGATCTCGAAGGGCTGACGATCGCCGACTCGATGGCGCTGCACCGAAAGGCCTATGTGCCCGGCAATGCCGTCGGCGCGATCGTCGGCGATCTGACGGAGGCGGAGGTGCGCGAGGTCCTCGCGAAGACCTTCGGCGCCATCCCGGCGGGACCGGTGCCTCCGCCGCTGCGCGGGAGCGAGCCGCCGATGCGCGGCGAGAGACGGCGCACGGTCCGCTATGACGCGAAGCCCCAGCTCATGCTCGGCTTCCCCAAGCCGACGCTCCCGCACCGCGATGACTTCGTCTTCGACGTCATCGACCAGCTCCTCAGCGGCGGTCGCTCCGCGCGCCTGACGCGCCGGCTCGTCACGGAGAAGAAGCTCGCGGCCGGGGTCGGCACGTTCGGCGCGCCCGGCTCGCGGCTGGCGAACCTGTTCGCGGTGAGCGCCGTGCCGCTCCCGGGGATCTCGCTCGACGCGCTCGAGCGGGAGACGCAGGTGGTCCTCGACGAGCTCGCGCTCCAGCCGATCCCGCCCGCAGAGCTCGACGGGGCGCGGCGCCGGATGGAGGCCGACTTTCTGCGCTCGCTGGCGACGAACGAAGGCATCGCGAGCACGCTCACGTACTACGACGCGCTCACGGGTGACTTCCGCTACGTCGCCGAGCACGGTCGCGCGATCGCGACGATCGACGCGGCGGAGGTGCAGCGCGTGGCAAAGCTGTACCTCGGCACGGACCGGCGCGTGAGCGTCCACCTCGTCCCGACCGCGAAGGAGGTGACGCCGTGAGGCGCCTCGTCCTCGTCGCCGCCTGCGCGCTCGCCTCGTGCGCCACCGTGCCCGACGCGCCGCTGACGTCGCCGCCGCCGCCCGCGTGGAGTGTCGAGGGGCCCGCGTGGCGGCCGATGCCCGCGGCCCTCGCCCGTGATCCCAGGTCGCTCACGCCGTCGCTCGCCGCCGTGACGCCGCGCGCGCCGATCGTCTCGCCGCTCGGCAACGGCGCGACGCTCTACGTGATCGAGGACCCCACGGTCCCGCTCCTCGACGTGATGGTCGTCTGGCCCGTCGGCTCGATCCACGAGCCCGCCGATCAGCTCGGCCTCGCGTCGCTCGCGGGCGAGGTGATGCGGACGGGTGGGGCGGGCGCGCTCGACGCCGACGCGCTCGACGCGACGCTCGATGCGCTCGGTCTCCGGCTTGAGGTCGGCGCCGGGCAGGAGTTCACCTCCGCCTCGGTCTCGGCGCTCGCGACCGACGCCGACGCGGCCTTCGCGCACCTCGCCGACGTGCTCTTCCGGCCCCGACTGCAGGCCGATCGCGTCGAGATCGCGCGGCTCTCGCGCTTCGCGGCGATCGAGCGACGTCCTGACGATCCTGCCGCGCTCGCCGCCCGCGCCTACCGCAAGGCGCTCTATGGACCCGACTCGCCGTGGGCCCGCGAGGCGACGAAGGCGAGCGTCGCGAAGCTCACGCCGGAGACCGTCCGCCGCTGGCTCGCGCGCACGGTCGCGCCGGAGGGCGCGCGCATCGTCGTGACGGGCGGCCTGCCCGCCGCGCGGCTCGAGGCGCTGGCCCGCGAACGCTTCGGTCCCGCCGCGTGGCCGGCCCGTCGCGCCGACGTGACCGCTCCGGCAAAGGTGTCCGAGACGCCCGGCCGCCGCGTCATCTTCGTCCCCAAGAAGAGCGCGCAGGCCAAGATCCGCATCGGCCACCTCGCGCTGCGCCGCGGCGATCCCGACGAGACAGCGCTGCTCGTCTCCGACTCGATCCTCGGCTCCGCGCCGTTCGTCTCGCGCCTCGCGCGCGAGATCCGCAGCGACCGCGGGCTCGCCTACTCGGTCTGGGCCGCCAGCACGCCAGGCGC
>CAYHCR010000681.1:0-3107 GCA_964354895.1 uncultured Myxococcales bacterium
GGCGTGCTGCGCCAGTCCGGCCCCGGCCAGCTGTCGTGCACCGCCGAAGTGCCGCTGGCCGCGCTCGGCAAGCTGCTCGGACGGCTGAACAAGACGACCAAGAACGACTGATGGGCGACGGCGTCCTGCTCGCCGCCTTCGGCGGCCCGCAGCCGGGCTGCTGCGGTCGGCGCGCGGACTGCGCCCGCGGCCCCGGCTGCGAGGCGCTCGCGGAGGCGGCGCGGGCGGCTGCGAAGAAGGGCAGCGCTGGCGAGCGCCACCCGTACGAAGCAGGCATGGCGCTGCCGGCCAAGCTCGGCGGGATCGTGCGGGAGGCCTCGGGCGGTGACGGCGTGGTGCTCAACAAGGAGGCCAAGGACCAGCTCGCGCGCTTCGAGAAGCACGGCCTCGGCGGGCTCGCGCCGTGTATGGCGCGCACCTCCGCGTCGCTGACGGACGACCCCACGGTGCTCAACGCGCCGAAGGGCTTCACGGTCAACGTGCGCGAGGTGCGGGCGCTCGCGGGCGCGGGCTTCCTCGTCGCGATCGCCGGCGAGATCCTGACGATGCCGGGCCTGGGCGCGAAGCCGGCGGCGTTCAACGTGGGTCTGGACGACAACGGCCGGCCGATCGGGCTGGTGTAGCAGCGCAGCGGCAGAGCTTCCGCGCCGCGCCGGAGCGATCCGGGGCGGCGCGGGTGTCTTCAGGGGAAGAGCAGCCAGAGCTGCACGAGCTCCCCGCGGCGGGAGAGCGTGACGTGCAGTTCTGCTTCGTCACGGAGGGCCTCGTAGGCGGCGAGCGCGTCTTCGACGCCGCGCGGCTCGAAGCCGTTCACCGCGAGGAGCACGTCGCCGGACTGCAGCCCCAACTCCGCGTAGACGGTGCCGGGCCGGATCCCGAAGAGCTTCAACGCGAGGCGCCCGTCGGCCTGGCGAGACGGCACGATCCGCAGTCCGCCGTGTGGGCGGTCCGCGATCGCGTCGAGCCCGGCCTGCAGCTCGGCGCGCGGCAGGACGATCGCGCCGTCGTGGCGGCAGAGCGCGGCGAAGGGGGAGGCGAGGGGCGCACGAGCGCCTCCGCCGGACGCGGGCGAGGCGGGCGCGCCCACCGCCGCGGACGGCGAGGCGAGCGTGACGAGGAGCAGGGCGAGCAGCGGGCGCATGAGCGGACCTCCGGGGTTCGCGCCGCTGCAACGCAAGGCGTGGGCCGGAGCGCGCGCGACGGAGATCCGCGAGGTTGGCCGCGCCGTCGGCGCGCGCCGCGTGACATCGAGTCACGGGCGCGCGCGGGTCGGGTCGGATCTGTCAGCTCTTCAGCTCGAGCTTCGGCAGGCCCTCGCCGCCGAGCACGACGTGCAGCGTGCCGACCTTCTCGGCCAGCTCACGGTACGCCTCGAGCTCCTTGAGGCGCAGCAGCACGGGGTTCTCGGCGAGCAGCTTCGCCGTCTGCGCCATGCTGCGCACCGCGGCCGTCTCCTCCCGACGCATGATGACGTTCGCCTCCGCGCTCTTCTGCGCCTCGATCACCTTGTTGAGCAGCGCGCGCATGTCGCCGGGCAGGATGAGGTCCTTCACGCCGAACGCCACGACCTCGAGGCCGAGCTCGAGCGCGCGGGCGGTCGCGAGCGGGCGCACGTGGTCGTCGAGGATCGCGCGGTCCGCGAGCACCTCGTCGAGCGTGTGTCGCGAGAGCTGATCCCGCAGGCCGAGCTGCACCGCGAGGTAGAGCAGCTCGTCGGCCGACTTCGACGCACGCACCAGCGTCCGCGGGTCGAGCACGCGGTAGGTCAGCGCCGCGTTCACGCGCACCGTGACCTTGTCCTTCGTGAGGAGCTCCTGCCCCTGCACCGTGACCACGCGCTCGCGCAGATCGATCGAGAGCTGGCTGACCTCGTGCTCGACGGTGAACGCCGCGTGGCGCCCCGGCGGGAGCAGTTCGGCGATCGCGCCGTCGACGAAGCGCACGCCCATCGCGCCCTCGGGCACGGTGAGCTCGGTGTATTCGGTCGAAGGGACGAGCGCCCGGAGCTCGGCGTCGAGCGGTTTGGCCGCGACGCCGGAGAGATCGAGCCGCTCGAGCGCGACGTCCGGGTGTCTCCAGAGCGTATGGACGCCGGCGCCGAGCCACCGCACCGGCCGCCGCCTCCGCGTGACGACGCCGCGCTCGGTGCGCTCGAGGCGGACGGTCTCGACCTCGTGAGAGAAGAGCGCGAGCAGCAGCGGCGGCAGGTCGACGACGAGCGCGTCGACGGGGTGACGCACGACGGAGATGGTGCGGTGGTTCCAGAAGCCGTGGCGGCCCGGCGGCAGCGCGCGGACGGGCGCCTGATCGACGAGGAGGGCGACGCGCTCCCCCTCCCCCACGTCGACGACGACGAGATCCTCGGCGAGCAGCGCGCGCACCTGTGGCTTCATCGACGCGATCGCGGCCTCGGGCGCCGCGAGCTGGAAGCGCTCCACGCTCGGGCTCCGGTGCGCCCAGAACACATGCCGCCCCGGCGGCAGCCGACGCACCGGGACGCCACGCTCGAGCAGCACGGCGCGCTCGTCGGCCGCCACGTCGATCGTCTCGACCTCGCGGCCGAGGACCGCCACGATCTCGGCCGTCGGATCTCCCAGCGGCTCGGCGAGCTTGTAGCTGCGAAGCTGCACGTCCTGCCACGACCAGAAGTGATGCGTCCCGGGCGGCAGCATCCGCACGGGACGGCCGCCCTCGAAGAGGATCGCGCGCTCCTCGAGCCCGACCACCAGCGACTTGCGCAAACTCATGCATCCTCCCGAAGCGAGCCAAGAACGGGGAGGGAGCCCGACGCCGTCCGACGAGAGAGCACCCGCGCCGGCCGACTGCGCCGGGCACGAGCCGCTGCGACCTTGCACCGGCGGCGCGCTTCGCTCCGTGGGGCGTACGGTGCGGGCCGCGGCTTTGGCGCTCCGGTTGCCAGACTGCGCAAGCGAGGGCGTCGTCGTCGCGGATGGCACCGGCGGCCCGCGGTCGTCGCGGCGTCTCCGGCGAAGCAGTCATCGTCCTTCGTCGCTCCCCCTCCCCGCCCCCTTGGAGGCAACTGCTCTACCGCTGAGCTACCGGCGTTCCCGCCGGGGGGGAGTCGAACCCCCGACCCGTTGCGTGTG
>CAYHCR010000682.1:0-3102 GCA_964354895.1 uncultured Myxococcales bacterium
GGAGCCGAACCACAGCCCTTCGTCGTGCTGACTCTGGCCGGGGGCGCCGACCGGTTCCGAGCAGCGGGGCGACTCGCCCCGGAGCGAGTCGAGGGGCTCCTCCCGGGGCGATCGCTCCGAGCCACTCACGCGGAGGCTGCCACCGTCGGGCCGGCAGCCACCGAGGGCGCGCTGGTGGAGACGCTCGCAGCGCTCGGTGTCGGCCGCCCGTCGACGCTCGCGGCCGCGGTGGGCTCGCTCCATCGCCGAGGACTGGCGTCGCGCCGGCGGGGCGAACTCGCGCTGACCCCGCGTGGCGCAGCGCTGCACCGACGGCTCAGCCGCGAGGCGCCGGACCTGCTGGGCGCACAGCTCACGGCGGTGCTGGAGGCGGCGCTCGCCGAGGTCGAGGCCGGCCGGATCTCGCCGCGCGCGGCGCTCAGCGGGCCACTCGCCGCGGCGATGCCGGCCGTTTGTCTGCCGCACACCCGCTCCGACCACGCTGTGCGGTGCGACCGATGCGACCGGCCGGTCCCCTCGACCCGCCCCGCCGCGATCCCGGGTCTCGCCGGATCCCGGCGTTTTTCTTGCTGGAATTGCGTCCATCTTGCTTGACACTGAAAAACGCCGGGTGGTACTGCTAGCGCGTTTCTCGTCGTCGGGAGCGTGGGTTCGGTGCGCTCTTTGGCGGTTGCCGCGTTTCGCGGCGGCGTTCGCGCGCCCGCACCGGGGAGGGGCGACGCGTGGACGGACGGGCCTTGCGGCCGGAAAGGGTTCGCGAGCGATGTCGAGCTGGGTTCTGATGGGCGCGGGTTTCCTCGATGAGGTCGCGCTGTTTTTTGAGCACGGTGGTCCGTTCCTCTACGTGAACGTCGCCGTGGCTGCGATCGCCGTGGCGATGATCATCGAACGGTCGATCTCGCTGCTCTTCCGCTACTCCATCAACGGTGCGCCGTTCATGGAGCAGATCACGAAGCTCGTGCTGACCGGCAACATCGATCGAGCGGTCAAGCTCTGCGCCGCTGCGCCGAACGCTTCGCTCGCACGGGTCGTTCGGGCGGGTCTGACCCGCGCGAACCGCGGCGAGGCCGAGGTCGCCAAGGCGATCGAAGAGGCCCTCCTCGAGGAGACGCCGAAGATCCAGAAGCGCGTGCAGTCGCTCTTTTCGATGGCGAACATCGCGACGCTCCTCGGGCTGATCGGCACGATCTTCGGCCTCATCAGCGCGTTCAAGTCTCTCCAGTTCGCGGCCCCCGAGCAGAAGCAGGCGCTGCTCTCGGCCGGCATCTCGGAGGCGATGTACAACACGGCGTTCGGGCTCTCGATCGCCGTGACCTGCATCATCGGCCACATGCTCCTCACGAACCGCGCGAAGGCGATGATCGAGGAGCTTGAGACCGTGTCGGTCAAGGTCGAGAACCTCCTCTCTCGCAAGGGCGCGGGCGAGACGAACCCGATCGAAGGTGGGCACCCGTAAGCTCCGCGCCGCGCCGAGCGCGGCCGTAGCAACCATCGGCGTCGCCTTCGCGCGGCTGCAGCAGCGCCGCGACCAAGGCAGCCATCGTTGGCCCGCGAGGGAACTGTTTCGGTTCCCCGCTGTCGGTTCCCCCGGAGCGTCACCCCTCTTGGTGCCGCGCGGAGTTGGATCGGATGCGGATCTCCCGCCGCAAGCTCAAGCCGCGCGAAGTCGAGCACGTGGGCGACCTCAACCTCGTCCCGTACCTCGACATCACGGTCAACCTCGTGATGTTCATGCTGCTCTCGATCACCGGGCTGCTGGAGTTCGCGTCCATCAACATCAACGCGCCCAAGTACGGCCCGAGTTCGGGCGGAGCGGCTGCGGATCCGAACGAGAAGAAGCTGCTGCTGACCGTGGCGATCTCGAAGAAGGGCTTTTACGTCGCTGGCGCCGGCGCCGTGCTGGGGAACGACGAGGCGCCGGGGACGGCCGGCGAGCCGACCGTCCCGCTGAAGGGCACGAGCTTCGACTTTCCCGGGCTGGCCGCGAAGCTCGCGCAGGTGAAGACCGCGTTCCCGACCGAGACCCGCGTCATCTTCGCCGCGGACCCCGACATCCGGTACGACACCGTCGTCCGTTCGATGGACGCTGCGCGAGAATTCGAAGGCAAGCCGATGTTCTTCGATGTCTCGCTCTCCATCCTGGCCGGCTAGCAAGAGGTTTCGATGGCGCCGCCGACCCCTACGCGCACTGATGGCTCGCACCACGACGCTGCGCCGAGCGCGGAGGCCGCGCTGCGCATGCGCTTCAAGCGCGGCATGCGACGGAAGCGGAAGAAGGAGCGCGACGACGAGGAGGCCGCGGTCTCGAGCGAGTTGAACATCGTCCCGATGATGGACATGTTCACGATCCTCCTGGTCTTCCTCCTCAAGTCCTTCGGCGCTGACTCCGCAAACATCACGATGGATCAGAACCTTCAGCTGCCCTCGTCGACGGCGCTGATCAAGCTCGACGAGCTCGTCGCGATCACGGTGACGAGCAAGCAGATCCTCGTCGGAGACAAGAAGGTCGTCGATCTCGAGTTCGGCACCGCGCCCGACGGCAAGCCGATCACGCAGGTGCCGCCCTCCGTGCGCGACAACGCGGGCAAGGGCATGCTGATCGTGCCGGTCGAGGAGCAGCTCCGCAAGGAGATGGACAAGATCAAGCAGATCGCCGAATACAATCCGGCGATGAAGGTGAAGAACCAGATCCTGATTATCGGCGACCAGGACATGCCCTACAACGTGCTCACGATGGTGCTCTACACCGCGGGCAAGGTCGGGCTCGACGGCTACAAGTTCGTCGTGATCGCCAAGAACGCCGGCTGATCGATCCGTCGGCCGGTTCCCACAGCCACAAACTTCCGTCCCCGCCCCCGCCCGGTATCGTCCGATGGCGCGCTTCGTCTTGCGTGCGAACGGGGTGCTGGGATGGCGGACGAGATCTTCGAGGGACGGCGCAACCGGCTGACCGATGTCGAGGGACGCGGGGGCGTCGAGATCAAGGACCGGATTGAGCGCGTCCGCCGCAACCTCCGGGAGACGACCGGGCTCGAGGCGGTGCTCGTCGACTTCTTCGAGGACGACCTGCGCGAGACGGCGGCGTCGATCGGTGAGTTGGAG
>CAYHCR010000683.1:0-2479 GCA_964354895.1 uncultured Myxococcales bacterium
TCGAAGACCACCGCTCGCTGGCGCCGGACACCAGCGAGCGGCGCGCGCGCGAGCCCCCCTCCGGACGACTCGGGCGGGCTGCGCCCGCATCAGGCGCGGGGGTTCACGCGCGGCGCCGCGGCGCCGTCGACGGGAGCAGCTGCTCGGCCATCGCCTCGAGATCCGCGAGCGTGCGCACCACGAGGACCTGATCGCAGGCCGGGGCATACCGCGGCATGTCCGAGTCGCCGAGGCCCCAGCTCGTCCGCTCCTCCGTGCAGATCCAGACGAGCCGGCGGGCCCGGCGACGCACGTCGACGAGCGCATCGACCTCGGGCGGCTGGTAGTTGCCACGACCATCGCCGACGACGAGCACCGTCGTGCGCTGACCCATCGAGCCGCCGTACCGCGCCGCGAACCTCGCCAGCGAGCGGCCGTAGTTGCTGCTGGCGTGGACGTTGATCGCCGCTTCGGCGACGGAGAGATCGATCGCGGCCTCGGCCTTCGCGCGGCGCAGCGCGTCCGAGATCTCGCCGACGTCTGCCACGAAGGCGAAGGTCCGGACTCGCGAGAAGAGCACCTGCAGCGAGTGGACGAAGAGCAGCATCAGCCGCGTCGTCGTCCGCACCGAGTCGGAGACGTCACAGAGGACCACGAGCTCGGGCCGGCCCGGCCGACGTCGGCGGAAGGCGAGGTCCATCGGCACGCCGCCGTTGCCCATGTTCCGGCGCAGCGTGCGACGCACGTGCAGCGCGCCCCGCCGATCCCGCGACTGCCGCCGCGCGAGCTTCGCCTTGAGCTTCTGCGCGATCTGCCGCACGGCCTCCTCGCACCTGCGCAGCTCCTCACGCGAGAGCGAATGCAGCGCGCGATCCTCGAGGCCGAGCGTGCGCCGACGCGACTGCAGCCGCGCGTTGAGCTCGTCGAGGACCAGCCGCCGGGCCGCCTCCCCGAAGCGATCCAGCGCACCCACGAGCCGCCGCAGGAGCTCCTGCTCGAGCGCCTCGCTGCCGCCCCGCCGCCGGACGCCCGCCGCGATCGCCGCCAGCTCCCGCTCGGTCCGCCCCGCGCCCGCGCCCGCGAGCAGGCGGCGCGAGAGGAAGCCCGCCTGCAGCGGCGTGACCGCGCCCTCGAGCGGCAACCCTGCCCTCGCTGCCTCGAGCAGCCGCGCGAGCGCGCCGAGATCGCCCGCGAGCAGCGCCTGCGTCAGCTCCGAGCGCGCTGCCTCCGGCGCCGCGAGCTCCTCGCGCAGCCGGGCGGCGTCGACCTCCGGCAGCGCCAGGAGCGCGGCCTCCGCGGCGCCCTGATCGAGCCCGGCGAGCACCTCTGCGCGTCCGCCGAAGAACGCAGCGAAGAGCCGCAGGAAGATCGGCCGATCGGCCTGGCGCTTGATCAGCGTCGTCGCGAGCACGTCCTGCAGGGAGGTGCGCTCGTCGAGGCCGATCACCGCCGCGCCGGCCACCGCGTCCGCGATCTCCGGCGCCGCGACCCGAACACCGTTCTGGCGCAGCAGCCGCGCGAACGAGGTGATCGAGCGCTCCACGTCAGCGCCGCTGCAACCGCACGAGCCCTTCGACGTGAGGCGTCTGCGGGAAGAGGTCGAACGGCTGCGCGTGAGTGACCACGAAGCCGTGCCCCGCGAGCTCCTTGAGATCGCGCGCGAGCGTCGCCGGATCACAGCTCACGTAGACGATCCGCTGCACGCCCGTGGCCGCGAGCGCGACCGCGACCCCGCGCGCGCCCGTGCGCGGCGGATCGAGCAGCGCGACCTCGAACGTGGCGCCCTCCGCCGCGAGCCCCTCGAGCAGCTTCGTCGCGTCGCCCGTCACGAGCCGCACGTTCGTGCGCTTCGCGGCGGCGAGCGCCCGAGACGCCAGCTGCAGCGCGGGCCCCGCGACCTCGATCGCCGTCACGCGACGCGCGGCGAGCGACAGCGGAAGGGTGAAATTTCCCGCCCCCGAGAAGAGCTCGAGCGCGTGCTCCGCCGGCGTCGGAGAGAGCCACGCGAGGGCCTGCGCGACGAGCCGCTCGTTGCCCGCCGCGTTCGCCTGCGCGAAGACGTCCGCCCGCAGCTGGAGCGCGTACCCCTCCGCCGCAGCGGCCGGCCGCGTCACGACCGGGTCGCCGAAGACGACCGGGGCGAGCGCACCTCGCTCGACCTCCCCGCCGCGAAGGACCACGCCCGCGAGGCCCTCGATCTCCCCGCAGAGCTTCTCGACGCGCGCGAGCACCTTGCGGGCCGGCGGCGCGTCGACCTCCACGAGCAGCGAGCCCCGTCCGTCGGCGCCGATGACCGCCTCGATCCCGGTCGCGCCGTGGATCGGCTGGGCCACGATCGCCGCGCGAACCCGCTGCAGCAGCGCGTCGAGCGCCGGGTGCAGCAGCGCACAGCTGTCCACCTCCACGAGATCGTGCGAGCGCGCGGCGTGCGGCCCGACCACGCGCCCCTGCACGCCGAAGCGCGCGCGGATCCGGTACGCGAACGGCGCCGGCGACGCCG
>CAYHCR010000683.1:2489-3099 GCA_964354895.1 uncultured Myxococcales bacterium
GACGCCTCGATCGGGCGCAGCTCGAAGGACGCCGGATCGAGCCCGCCGAGCCGAACGAGCGCCTCTCGAAACGCGCGCTCCTTCTCCGACAGTTGCGCAGCGGGCGTCACGTGCTGCCAGCCACAGCCGCCGCATCGCTCGACCCAGGGACAAGGCGGCGCCACGCGCGCGCCCGGCGAGAGCAGCTCGATCAGCTCACCGAGCGGGGGACCTCGCTTGGACTCGATCACCCGGAGCGCGATCCGATCGCCGGGCGCGGTGCGCGGCACGAAGATGCGCCGGCCGTCGGCGAGCACGGCCACTCCGCCCTCGCGGGAGAGCCCCTCGATCGTCGCCTCGAGACGCTCGCTCATCCCTGACCGGCGGGGCCCAGCGTGCCGCGGAGCTTTTCGACGAAGCCCTGGATCTCCGCCCGCACGCGCTCGTCGACGCCGACGAACTCGATCCCCATGCCGGGCGAGACGTTGGCGCCGTTGCCGAGCTTCTCGACCCACGCGACGCGCCCCTCGAGGTCGAAGGGGAACTTCGCGCCCGGGAGGTTCACGATCAGCTTCACGGCGGTGCCGACGGTGAGCGGGATCGCGAGGATCAGCAGCACGACGAGGCCGCC
>CAYHCR010000684.1:0-3097 GCA_964354895.1 uncultured Myxococcales bacterium
GAGCCCGCAAGTGGAGAGCTTCGCGGTCTCCGACGCCGATCGCGCCTCGGTGCAGGGGATGGACCGACGGCTCGCGGAGGTCCTCCACCTGTCCAACGTCGCGGAGGCCTCGAGCCGGAAGGACGCCGCCGGCTACGCCAGCTCACGCAAAACCCTCGAGGCGACGCTCGCGGAGGTCCGGCAGTCGCTCGCGACGGAGGCGCGCTCGGAGCCCGCGTTGACGCGCTTCCTCGGCGCGATGGCGGAGCGCTACGGCGCATTGGTCGAGCTCTGCCGGATCTCGGAGGAGCTCCTCGAGGGGGGGGCCGGCGCCGAACAGCTCGACCTGCGGCTCGAGTCGGTGGCGGCGCGGCTCCGGGCTGCCGCCAGCGAGCTCGAGGCCGCGGACCACGACCCGTCCGAGACGATGCCGATGGTGCTCGCCGCACAACAGGAGGCCATCGGCGCGGCGCTGCTCCGGCGCTGGCTGCTCGCGTGGGGCGCGATCGCGCGCTCCGGTGGCCCGGGCTTCGCCGAGTTCCTCTCACTCTTCGGCGCCCCGGGCGCGGACGTCCCGCCCGACCTCTCCGCCGAGCACGCGGAGAGCCAGGTCTTCGTGCTGCGGGCCGCGCGGCGTGAGGTCGCCGTGCCCGTGCTGCCGGAGCTCGGATGGGTGAACGCCTGGTCGGAGGCCACCCGACACAAGAAGACCTTCGGGCTCTTCGGGCTCGAGGAGGCCGTCGCCGCGAAGTCCGAGTTTCTCCTTCCGCTCTGGGTCGCGGAGCTGACGTTCGCCCGGGCCGAGGGCGGGCTCTTCAAGCAGGGCGTCGAGGGGCGCGCGCTCGCGCTCGTCGACGCGTGCGCGCCGGCGGTCGAGAAGGTCGTCTTCGTGCTGGATCCGGGCCACGCGTGGAACGTCGGCCTCACGCAGGCGCAGGTCCTCCCGGCGCTGCCGCTCGCGATGCCTGCTTCGGTCCCGTCGAGCGTGCTGCCGATCTTTCTGACGGCCGCGCGCGCCCTCTCCGATCTGAAGAACGTGCAGGTGCGCGTGCGTGGCCTGGCCTTCGCCGCCGCATGTGCCGTGACCTTCGAGTCTTCGAAGGGCCGACGCATCGGGCTCAACTGTCAGGCCGGCGCGATCGCGCTGGGTCCGGACGCATGGACGCGCCTGCAGCGAACGCAGGAACTGTCGGAGCGCTTCTCCTGAAGGGATCCGCGATGGGCATCGGTTCGTGGTTGCTGGGGCTCGGGGTGCAGGCGGAGGGGCTCGCGGCGCAGGTCGCGACGCGGACGGGCGCGCTCCCGCTCGAGTGGCCGAAGGGACCGCCGGGGAGCGTGATCCACCGCCTGACCCGCGATCCCCACCAGCGGGCGAGCCTCTTCGCGACGGAGCAGACCATCGTCGTGAACGAGGGCGAGCTCGCGGTCGTCCTCGAGGACGGGATCTCGCGCGGCGCGCTCGCGGCCGGGCGCTATGTGTTCAAGAAGGCCCGGGTCGTCGGCGCGCTCGACATCCTCTGGGTCCGCACCGCGCAGCAGGCCATCAAGTGGGGCATCGGAAACGTCACCTCGCTCGACGGGATCCAGCTCGGCGGCAACGGCGTCGCGTATCTCCGCGTCGAAGACGGCGTCGCGTTCAACGCCGAGGTCGTCCAGGGCGCGGTGGTCCTCGCGGAGTCGGATCTCCAACGCATGCTGCTGCCTCGCCTGCAGGGCGTGCTGCGTTCGACGCTCGCGAAGTGGCCTGCGCTCGAGCTGCAGTCGCAGCGGGAGCTCTTCTCGGAGGCGGTGCAGCACGCGCTCGCCGAGACCTTCGGCAAGCTCGGCCTCGCGGTCGTCGGCTTCGAGGTCGTCGAGATCGCGTTTCCGCCGGAATTCAAGGCAGCGATCGCGCAGGCGGCCCTCGCGGGCCACGAGGGCCGCGCGAAGCTCGTGGAGGCGCAGGCGCGCGCGCAGATCGCGCAGCTCGACGCCGGCGCCAGCGCCCAGGCGCAGCTCACCTCCGGCATGGTTCAAGTCCAGCTGATGGCGCAGATGCAACAGCTCGGGATCGACCCGCTCAAGCTCAAGGCGATCGAGGCGGTCTCTCTGCTGGCCGCCAACCCGGGCGGGGGCGCGATGTTCGGAGATCCTCGCGCCAGCGTCGTCGGCCAGGTGGCGTTCGCGGCGTTGTCGGCGCCCGCCGCTCCTCCGGTCCCCGCTGCTCCAGCCTCGGCGCCGCTCGCCGCTGCGGCCCCCGCGCCCCCGCCCGACACACGCGCCGAGCTCGAGCGGCAGCTCGACGCGCTCACCCAACGGCTCGCGGACGGGCAGCTCTCCGAAGAGCTGTATCAGAAGCTCGCGGCGCGGCTCGAGGCGCGGCTCGCCGGGCTGCTCAGCGGTTGAGCCGCGCCGTACCCATTCTGCTTGACGCGCCCTTGCTCGATGCGCCCCAGCTTGACGCGCTCCGCCGACTTGGTGTACAAAGTACCCAGCCAAGCCCTCGAAAGACCTCTCCCGCAGCGCACCCTCCGTCGATCGTCGACGGCCGGGGCGACGGGCGGGTCGTGCGGGGGCTCGCGCGAGGAGGCCCGCACGAATGTCGAACCCCCATGCATCGAGCCCGTCCCATCACCGAACCGAAGCGCAGCCGAACCAGGCCCGGGGCCTCTCGGCGCGGGAGCTCCAGTCCCTCCGGCATTTCCTCCAGGCGCTCGCGACCGGTGCCCGGCCCGAAGCGATCCCCGACGTCCTGACGCGGCTCGCGCGCGCGGCGGTCCGGGGCACGCCGATCGATGATGACGCGGGCGCCGCCGACGCGCGCGCCGCGCTGTTGCTCAAGCTCACACAGCTCGCGCGCCGCAAGGGCCTCGAGCCGCTCCTCGCCCGATCGGACGCAGGGTTCGTCGCCTCGCTGCGGACGGCGCTCCGACGGGCCGCGCGCGACCTCGACCCGCTGCTGCAGGAGCGGCACTCGCTCGCGGGCCACGTGCGGCGGGCGTTGGCGGAGCCTGGTTCGCAGGAGAGCTGCGCCCCGCTCTCCCTGACGGATGTCCACGGCCGATTCGTCTACGCATCGGTGCGTGCGGCCGTCGGCGCGAGCGCCTCCTGCAGGAGCGGGAGCAGGGCCGGCGCGTCG
>CAYHCR010000685.1:0-3095 GCA_964354895.1 uncultured Myxococcales bacterium
TCTCAGCCCAGGTCGATCCGGACATTCGCGGGTGGTGGAAGGACGAGACATTCTGGATCGCGACGAAGTTGAGCGAGGCCGAGCTCGAGGCCTTCTGGCTCGACGCCTACGCGCCGACCCCGCTCGTCGCGCCGTGGAACAAGGGAGCTGGGTTCAACTCGGCCGACGATGAGGCGATCGTGCCGTTCGAAGGCTCGGCGGCGCCGCGGTTCGAGCCCATCCGCCGCGGCATCTTGGCTGCGAGAGCGCTGGCGTCGGGCGTGACAGCCGCGGACGCGATCATCCGTCGGATCAAGACCGAGCCGAAGGCGAAGGGGCTCTCGGCGGAAGAGAAGAAGGCGATTCGTGACGACCCGGAGTACAAACGACGCCTCGCCGAAGCGGACACGAGCTACAAGGCCTCCAAGGCTGCACTGCTGCCTATGTGTCGACAGCAGTGGCGCGGACCCCACCTTGAGTGGTTCAGGGCGGCGGTGGTCCTGAAGGAAGACGGCGAGGCTCGCTGGCCTGCGCTGCTCGGGACCGGCGGCAACGACGGCCGCCTCGACTTCACGAAGAATTACTTTCAGCGCCTCGCCGGACTGTTTGCTGTCGCCGGCTCTGGGACGGCGAGCGCCGCGGCTCGAACGCAGTTCCGAGTCGCCCTGTGGGGAGACGTCGCCACCGGCTGCGTGCCGGACCTGAAGCTCGGCCAGTTCTCGCCGGGGCAGGCTGGCGGCGCCAACAGCACCTCCGGCCCGTCGAGCGAAGGCTGCGGCAACCCTGTCGACTTCGTCCTCATGCTCGAGGGCGCCGTCGCGATGACCGCGGGGCTCACGCGCCGCCTCGAGTCGCAGGAGAGTGGGGCAGCGATCGCGCCCTTCGTGCTCGCTGAGCAGCTCGCCGGCTTCGCGAGCGCCTCCCGCAGCGACACCGCGAGAGGAGAGCAGTGGATGCCGCTGTGGTCGCAGCCCTCGAACTATCCGGAGATCTCGCGTCTCCTGATGGAGGGGCGCAGCCGGCTGGGCAAGCGGCAGACGAAGGAGCCGCTCGACTTCGCCCGCGCCGCGCAACGTCTTGGCGTCGCTCGCGGCATCACTGCGTTCGAGCGCTTCGGCTATCTGGAGCGCAATGGACAGAGCAACCTCGCAGTCCCCCTTGGCCGCATCGCTGTCTCTGACGGCAGCGTGCCCGCGCTCGCATGTCTCGGCGACCTCGACGCCTGGCTCAGTCGCTTGCGTCGCGCGGCGCGGGAGGAGCACGCTGCCGCCCGGCTCCTGTCGACCGAGCGCATCCTCTCGGACGCGCTCTTCGAGCTGGTCCAGCACCCGGCCGAAGCGTTGCGCTGGCAGACCGTCCTGCTCGCGATGGCGGACGTCGAGGCGGTGCTCGCCACCGGAGCAGGCTTCGAGGCGGGGGTCATCCCAGCGCTCCGCGACGGCTGGGCCAGCGTCGCCGATGACGGCTCGGCGGAGTTCCGGCTCGGCCTCACGGTCGCGCTCGCGCGGCAGGGCTGGGGCGACGCACCCTCGGTCGCCAGGGGCGGCCTGCGCCCGCACTGGCTGCCGCTGGACGCCTGGGAGCGGACCTTCGACCGCAGCACGGAGAACGGAAAGAGCCGGCTTCGGCGCTCTGTGCGAACCGTCGCGAACGGTCGCGACGCACTCTCCGACGCGATCGCGATCGTCGAGCGACGCATGATCGAGTCGGGTCAGAGTGGCGCACGCACGCTGCCGATCGCCGCCGCCCGCGGCCTCGGTGCGTCCTTGGCTGATCTTTCGCTGGCTCATCGAGGCGAGATCGATCTCTCCCGCACCCTGCGGCTCGCGCGTGCCCTCTCACCGATCGCGTGGCCGGCGACGGGCGCCACGCGTGCCGACCGCAGCCACCTCGGCGCACATCCCAGCTCTCGACCGCAGTTCGACGACGGCTGGCTCGTGATTCGCGCGGCACTGCTGCCCGGGCCGCTGGAGGAGCGGGGAGCGATCGCTGCAGACCCGGCGATCCTTCGGCGCCTCGCCGGCGGCGACGCATCCGGCGCCGTGGAGCTCGCGCTGCAGCGGCTCCGGGGACGCGGGTGCAACCCGGTGATCCGCACCGCCTCCGCCTCACCTGACATCGCACGCCGCTGGGCGGCAACTTTGCTCTTCCCGGTGGACAAGCTGACCGCCCGATCGATCGAGAACCGACTCAAGCCGACCGAAACACACGAAGGAGCCTGAACATGACGCCCGACCTCGACGCCCTGAAGACTGCCCCCCGCCTGCTCTTCTCGATCCCTCTCGCGCCGCTGCAGGGAGCCCGCTTCCAGCCGACCGGCTTCCCGAACCTCGGCGCCGCGACCTACCAGACCGCCACCGGGACCAGCCTGCTGGTCGAGAGCGCGCAGAGCATGGCGAACCGCCTTGAGCTGACGTGCTGGGACAGCTCGACGAATGACGTCGTCGCGGCGCTCGCCGGCATCTCCCACGTCCGCATCCTGCGCAAGAAGGAGTTCCTGACCGATACAATCCTCGAAGCCCACCGCCTCAACAGCCCCTACCTGCTCGAGGGGAAGAAGAAGAAGGAGTTCTTCGACCTCCTGAAGAAGGATCTCGGCGGCCTCGAAGCCGGCCCGATCGATCGCGCAAAGCTCGCCGCAGTCCTGCTCCACTTCGACGTCGGCTCCCTCCTCCATGGGGTCTTCCTCGCCAAGAAGGAGCTCGCCGGTGGGCGCATGCGTGTCCCTCGCGCGCTCTCCGCATTCATCGAGGCCGACGGGGTGCGCGTCGCTGCGTCCGGCGGGGTCAAGAATGACCACGTCAATCCCTCCGGCTCGGCCAAGGACGGCTTCGGGAACGTGCCGTTCGCCCGGGACGAGTTCACCGCCGAGAAGATCACGCTCTTCGTGAACCTCGATCTCGGACAGCTCCGCGGGTATGGGCTCGGCGAAGACGTCGAGCAGTTGCTCCTCCTGCTGGCGCTCTTCAAGCTCCGCCGCCTCGTCGACGGGAACCTCCGGCTGCGGACCGCGTGCGACCTAGCGGTGACCGCGACCGAGCTGCGCGCCTCTGCGCCGAGCAGCTTCGTGCTCCCCGCAGAGGCGTCGATCGTGCCTGCGCTTCGCAAGGCGATCG
>CAYHCR010000686.1:0-3088 GCA_964354895.1 uncultured Myxococcales bacterium
CCGGCCGTCGTCGTTTCACGGCCGTCGCGCGCTTGACCGGCCGCGAGGTCGCGTCGAGAGTCGAGGCGTGCCTCGTCCCTCCGCCCACGGCTCGCGTGGGTTCGCCCTGCTCGTCGCGCTCTCGCTGCTGCCGCTCCCGGCCAGCGCGGCCGCGCGCGTGGAACCGGCAGAGCTGCACCCCGCCGCTGGCCCGTCGCTCGAGGCGGGCGGCGCCAGAGAAGCGGCCGGGGTCGCGCGCCTCGAGGACGCGCCGGACGAGTCGCCCTGCGACGACGGGGACGACTGCGGCTGCGAAGACGGCTGCGAGCCGGGCTGCTGCGCGTGCGCGTGCTGTCCCGCGCCGCGCGCGCTGCAGGCGGCCGTGCGAGGCGCGCTCCTCGGACACCTCTGCGCCGCGCCCGGTGCGCCGATCGCGCTCGGGGCGCCCGCGCCGGCGCACGCCGAGCCGCCGTACCGACCCCCGGCGCGCTGACGTCGCGGCCTCCCCACCTCTCCGAATCCTCCTCGTTCATCGTCCTTGGGCCGGCCAACCGCCGGTCCGGAGTCTCCATGCGTTCGCTCTGTCTGGTGTCGCTCTTCGCCCTCGCCGCCTGCGCCGATCCTGCCCCCGCGAAGCCCCCGCCCGCCGCCGACACCCACGCGAAGGCCGGCTCGAAGGCCGGCACGCACGACGACTGGTGCGCCGAGCACGGCGTCGCCGAGTCGCTCTGCACCCGCTGCAACCCTTCCCTCGCGGCGGCGTTTCAGGCCACCGGCGACTGGTGCGCCGAGCACGGCCTGCCGGAGTCGCAGTGCGTCGCCTGCGATCCTTCCCGAAAGGCCGTCCGCCCGCCGAAGGCCGCGCCGTGAAGCGCGCCTGGCTGCTGCTCGCGCTCGCCGCGTGCCCTTCGTCACCGCCCGCGCCGACCGCCCGGCCGGCGCCGGCCGCGGACGCGCTCTGCGCGGACCACGGCGTGCTCGCCACCCTCTGCGCGCAGCACAACCCGGCGCTCGCGGCGGTGTTCCGCGCGCGCGGCGACTTCTGCGACGAGCACGGCCAGGCCCTCACGCTCTGCCCGATCCACCACCCCGAGCGCGGCGGTCGGCCCGCGGTCGCCGTGGTCACGGACGACGGGCCGGCGGAGGGGCTCAAGCTGCGGCTCAAGACGCGCGAGATCGCCGCGCAGGCCGGCCTGCAGACCTTTCTGCTGCACCAGCAGGACTTCACGCCGGCCGTCGAGGCCCCGGCGCGGCTGGTCTGGGACGGCACGAAGGTCGCGCGGCCCGAGGCGCGCACCGCCGGCGTCCTCCGTGAGCTGAAGGTCGAGGTCGGCGCGCGCGTGGCGCAGGGCGATCCGCTCGCGATCCTCGAGAGCGCGTCGGTGGCCGCCGAGGCGGGCGTCGTGCGCGCCTCGCGCGGCCGGGTCGCGCTCGCCGGGGCCGAGCTCGATCGCGTGCGCAGGTTTGGCACCGCCGGTCTCTCCGCGGAGAACGAACTTCGGAGGGCGCAGCAGGAGCTCGAGGCCGCGAGGGGCGAGCTCTCCGCGCGCGAGGCGTCGCTCGAGCTCGCCGGGAGCGGGGCGCGCAGCTCCGGGCGCGTCGCGCTCGTCGCGCCGATCGCCGGCGTCGTCACCGAGCGGCTCGCCTCGATCGGGCAGGTCGTCGCCGCGGGCGCGCCGCTCTTCACGATCGTCGATCCGAGCGCGCTCTGGCTCGAGCTCGACCTCGCCGAGCGCGACGCCGGCGCGGTGAGGGAAGGACTGCCGGTCTCCTTCTCGCGCGCGGACGTCGAGGGGCCGCCGCTGCGCACGACGCTCGCGTGGTTGTCGCCGGAGCTCGATCCCCGCACCCGCACCGTGCGCGCCCGCGCCGCGCTGCGAAACCCCGACGGGACCCTGCGCGCCAACGCGCTCGGGCGCGCCCGCGTGGAGCTCGGGCCCCCCGTGCCCGCGTGGCTCGTGCCGACGGCGGCCGTCCAGCGCCAGGGCGCGCACGAGTGGCTCTTCCTGCAGCGCGCGCCGGATCTCTTCGAGGTCCGCCGCGTGCGCAGCCACCCCGCCGGCGACGGGCTGCGCCGCGTCGAGGGCGCGCTCGCAGACGGAGATCAGGTCGTCACGACCGGCGCGTTCCTGCTCACGACCGAGACGCGCAAGGATCGCATCGGCGCCGGCTGCTGCGACGTGGAGGGCTGAAGCGGTGCTCGCCTTCGTCCTGGGCTGGTCGCTCCGCCACCGCGCGCTCGTGATCGGCGCGTGGGTGGTCATCGCCGCGTCGGGGCTCGGCGCGCTCGTGACGCTGCCGCTCGACGCGTTCCCCGACACCTCGAGCGTGCAGGTGCAGGTCAACGTCAGCGCGCCGTCGCTCTCCGCCGCGCAGCTCGAGGGACAGGCGGCCGCGCCGCTCGAGCGCAGTTTTGCCGGGCTGCCGGCGCTGCGCGAGCTGCGGTCGGTGTCTCGCCACGGGCTCTGCCAGCTCACGCTCGTCTTCGCGGACGGGACGCCGCCGACGCTCGCGCGCCAGCAGGTGCAGGAGCGGCTCGCGGGGGTGCGCCTGGCGGCGGGCCTCGATCCGCCCACGCTCGGCCCGCCCTCGACCGCGCTCGGCGAGGTCTTCCACTGGCTCGTCCGCGCCGACGACGGGACCGGGATCGCGGCGCTCCGGACCGCGCAGGATCGCCTCGTGGCGCCGGCGCTGCGCTCGGTCCCCGGCGTCGCCGAGGTGAACGGCTGGGGCGGGGAGGAGCGGCAGCTCCACGTGCTCGTCGATCCGGCGCGGCTGCACGGGCTGGGGCTCTCCGTGGCAGAGCTGTCCGAGGCGATCGAGGCGGGGCCCGGGATCGCGGGCGGCGGCCGGCTCGAGGGGCTGCCCACCGCGCCGCCGGTGCAGGCCCGCGCCGTCGTGACGACGCCGGCAGAGCTGTCCGCGCTGGTCGTGCGCAGCGATCGCGGCGTGCCCCTGCGGCTCTCGGACGTGGCGAGGATCGTCGAGGGCCACGAGCCCCGGCGCGGCGCGGTGACCGCCGACGGCCGCGGCGAGGTCGTGCTCGGCCTCGCCTTCGCGCTGCCGGGCGAGAACGGCCGCGAGGTGACGCGCCAGCTCGCCGCGCGCC
>CAYHCR010000687.1:0-3080 GCA_964354895.1 uncultured Myxococcales bacterium
AGTCGACCGAGTTCATGGTGAAGACCGACGCGGGCGAGGATGACATCGCGGCCTGCACGACGTGCAGCTATGCGGCGAACACCGAGAAGGCGACGAGCCGCGTGCCGGCCGAGACCGACGCGGCGGGGCCCGCTGCGCCTGAAAAATTCGCGACGCCGAACGTGAAGACGATCGAGGCGCTCACGCGGGCGCCGTACGGCGTCGCGGCGACGCGACAGCTCAAGACGCTCGTATACATGTGTGACGGCGCGCCCGTGCTCGCGATCGTGCGCGGTGACCACGAGCTCAACGAGGCGAAGCTCCAGACGGCCAGCGGCGCGGTCGAGAACCGGCCGGCGCACCCCGAGGAGATCCAGGCGCTGCTCGGCGCGCTGCCCGGCTCGCTCGGCGGCGTCGGCACGGCGGGCCTGCGGGCGAAGATCTTCGTGGACCGTGCCCTCGTGGGCCGCACCGACATGGTGACCGGCGCCAACGAAGACGGCTTCCACCTGCGCGGTGTCTCTGTTGCGCGCGAGCTCGCGCACGCCACCGTGACGGAGCTGCGAACGGTGCGCACGGGGGAGGGCTGCCCGAGCTGCGACGGCGCGCTCGACGTCTTCAAGGGGCTCGAGATCGGCCACATCTTCAAGCTCGGGACGAAGTACTCGGTCTCGATGAAGGCGAACGTGCTCGGCGCGGACGGGAAGGAGACGCCGATCGTGATGGGCTCGTACGGCATCGGCGTGGAGCGCGTGATGGCGGCCGCGATCGAGCTGCATCACGACAAGGACGGCATCCGCTGGCCGATGAGCATCGCGCCGTACCACGTGGCGCTGCTCTCGCTGCAGGCGAACGACGAGGCGGTCCGCAAGGCGTGTGACGACCTCTATGACGCGCTCGTGCAGGCCGGCGTCGAGGTCCTCTACGACGACCGCGATGAGCGGGCCGGCGTGAAGTTCAAGGACGCCGATCTGATCGGGCTGCCGATCCGGCTCGCGATCGGCAAGAAGGGGCTCGCCGAGGGCAAGGTGGAGTGGAAGTTCCGCCGCGGTGGGGACGTCGAGCTCGTCGCGATGGCCGACGCGGTCGCGCGCGTCAAGGCCGCGATCGTCGCGGAGCTCCCGGCGGCGGTCGAGCCAAAGGGCTGATCGCGCGTCGCGCTTGCCGGGCCCGCCGCGCGCGGGCACGATCGCGCGGTGCACGTGAAGAGCCGGATCGACGGGGCCCGGGCGACGCTCGAGCTCGACACGGAGTTGCTGCGGGCCGCGGAGCTCGCGGAGGCTTCGGAGCTCGCGGCGCTGCCGGCGCCGGGCGTGCTCGTGCTCGCCGGGGCCTCGCTGCGCCGCGCGTGGCTCGCGGGATCGCTCGCGTCGATGGCGGTGGGCGAGGTCCTCGGCTTCGCGAACACCACGCTCAAGACCGGCCTGTGCACCTTCCGGCTCGGCGGCGGCCTGCGCAAGACGCTCTGGCTGCGCGACGGGCAGGTCGTCTTCGCCTCCTCCACGGACCCCGATGATCGACTCGGCCCGACGCTGCTGCGCGCGGGGCTCGTGACGCTGGTGCAGCTCGACGAGGCGGACCGGCTCGTCTCGCCGCAGCACAAGCTCGGCCGCGTGCTCGTCGAGCGCGCCGCGATCAAGCCGACGGACGTCTACGAGGGCGTGCGACACCAGGTGCGGCACATCGTGCTCGGGCTGTTCGACGCGAGCGAAGGGCAGTTCGTGCTCGCCGAGGGGCCGTGCGAGCCGCCGACCGAGGTGAAGCTGACGGAGCGCACGCGCGACCTGCTGCTCGAGGGCATGAAGCGGCCGGAGCTGCTCGCGCGGATCGTCGGCGTCGTCCCGGATCCGGCGGCGGCGCTCGAGCGGGTGCCCGACGCGGCGCCGCCTCGGCCGGGGCCGATGGCGGTCGCGCTCGGCTGCGTCGACGGCGCGCGGTCCGTGCAGGAGGTCGTGACCGCGTCGCGGCTGGGCCGGGTGGACGGCCTGCTCGCGGTCTCCGCGCTCGTCGAGTACGGCTTCGCGCGGCCGGTCCCGTCGGCGCCCGTCTCGCCCGCAGTGCTGCGCGGTCCAGTGGTCCCCGCAGCGGGGCCCTCCTCGGTGCTGCCAGCAGAGCTGCCCGGTCCGGCGCTGCACGCGGAGCGTCCCGGTCTCGTCGCCTCCGCAGAGCTGCCCGCTCCGGCGGCCCCCGCAGAGCTGCCCGGCGCTGCGGTGACGGCAGCGCTGCACGACGCCGCGGGAGCTGCGTCCGCGCCCGCCCTCGCCGCGCTGCAGGAGGAGGAGACCTCCTTCGCGACGCTCGACGCCCCGCCGGCCGCGAGCACGGCCCCCCAGGCGCTGCTCGTCTACGGCCGTTGCCTGCAGCGGATCTTCGTCACGCTCCGGGACGAGACCGGCTTCGGCCACTCGAACCTCGAGGTCTACCTGCTCGATCCGCCGGCGCCGGTCGCCGCGCTGCTGGACGGAGTCGGCCTCACGGAGGAGGGCGCGCTCGACGTCGCGCGGCTCTGGGCGAACGCGACGCGCCTGCTCCCGGAGGCCCAGGTCCGTGGCCGCTGCCTCGAGGTGCTCGAGCAGTTCCTGAGCTACGCGCTCTTCGAGGCGAAGAACCTGCTGCCGCCCGCCGAGAGCCAGAAGCTCGTCCGCGACGTCACCCGGATCCAGCTCGGCCGGGGCTGATCACTCATCGGGCGCGTCGCGAAACCCCAACTCCTGCGCCTTGCGCTGCGTCGTGGAGCGGGCGAGCCCCAGCTCCTTGGCGACCTTGCGCCGGTTGTTGCCATGCCGCCGCATCGCCTTGCGGAAGGCCTCGCTCTCGATCTCCTCGAGCGTCTTGCCGGGCAGGCGCACGACCTCGTCTTCGCCGGTGGCCGCGATGGCCTCGCCGCCGCTGCCCTCGGGCTCGCTGTCGAAGAGCACGTCGGCCGCGGTGATCTGGGGGCCTCGTCGGAGCAGCAGCGCGCGGGACAGGACGTTGCGCAGCTCGCGCACGTTGCCGGGCCACGGGTGCGACGCGAGCCGCGCGGCCGCTGCCTCCTCGATCACCGGCCTCGTCCCTCGCGGGGCGAGCGACTGCACGAAGTGGGCGCAGAGCTGCGGCAG
>CAYHCR010000688.1:0-3065 GCA_964354895.1 uncultured Myxococcales bacterium
CACCCACGTCGAGCGGCGGCTCGTGGAGCTCGTCGGCAAGGACGTCGCCGGCCGGCTCCACACGGCCCGCTCCCGCAACGATCAGGTCGCGCTCGACGAGCGCCTCTGGCTCCGCCGCGCCGTCGCGGAGTCCTCGGCCGCGATCTCCGCGCTCGTGCGGGCGCTGCTCGGGCAGGCGGCCCGCCACGCGGCGACGCCGATGCCCGGCTACACGCACCTGCAGCGCGCGCAGCCGGTCACGGTCGGCCACCACCTGCTCGCGTACGTCGAGATGTTCGCGCGGGATCTCTCGCGGTTCGAGGATCTGGACGCGCGCTTCGACGTCTCGCCGCTCGGCTCGGGCGCGCTCGCCGGCTCGACGATCGCGCTCGATCGGGCCTTCGTCGCGACGCAGCTCGGGTTCTCGGGCGTCACGACGAACTCGCTCGACGCGGTCGGCTCGCGCGACCACCTGCTCGAGTTCCTCTCGGACGCCGCGATCGCGGGCGTGCACCTCTCCCGGCTCTGCGAGGAGCTCGTGCTCTGGACGAGCACGGAGTTCTCGTTCGTGCAGCTCGACGACGCCTTCTGCACCGGCAGCTCGCTCATGCCGCAGAAGCGCAACCCGGACGTCGCGGAGCTCGCGCGCGGCAAGGCGGGCACGCAGATCGGCCGGCTCGTCGGCCTGCTCGTCGTCGTGAAGGGCCTGCCGCTCGCCTACAACAAGGATCTGCAGGAGGACAAGAAGCCGGCGCTCGAGGCGCTCCTGGACCTCACGCAGAGCTTCACGGCGTGCGCGGGCATGATGGAGACGCTCACCTTCCGCGTGGACCGGCTGCGCGCGGCGCTCGAGGAGGGCGAGCTCACGGCGACGGACGCCGCCGAGCACCTCGTGCAGCGCGGCGTGCCGTTCCGCGAGGCGCACGAGCTCGTCGGGCGCATGGTGCGCGACGTGCGGACGGCGGGCCGGCGGCTGCTGGATCTCACGACCGCAGAGCTGCTCACCTACCACCCGGCCTTTCGCGGCGCCCGCGCGCTCTTCGATCCGCTCGCGTCTCTCTCCCGCCGAACGCTCGTGGGGGCGCCCGCGCCCAGGCGCGTCGCGGCCGAGGTGAAGCGATGGCAGCAGCGCTTCGGCGGCTGAGCCTGTTCGCCGCGCTCGCGGTGCTGCTCGCGGGCTGCGGTCGCAAGGGCGCGCCGCGTCCGCCCGCGCGTCCGGACCGTGCCACACCTGCGCCCGCCACACCTGCGCCCGCCACACCTGCGCCCGCCACACCTGCGCCCACCGCGCCCGAGTCGCCCTGATCCGGCGCGCCCGCGCCCCGAAGGTCCCATGGACCATTTTGCGCTCCGCTCCGGCGAGCTCCACGCCGAAGAGATCCCCCTGCGCGCGCTCGCCGCCCGCTATGGCACGCCGCTCTACGTCTACTCGAAGGCCACGCTGCGGCGGCACCTCGCCGCCTTCGACGAGGGCTTCACCGGCCAGCCGCACCTCGTCTGTTATGCGGTGAAGGCGAACTCGAACCTCTCCGTGCTGCGCACGCTCGCGCAGGGCGGGGCGGGCTTCGACATCGTCTCCGGCGGCGAGCTGTTCCGGGCGCTGAAGGCCGGCGGAGATCCCGCGAAGATCGTCTACTCCGGCGTCGGCAAGACGGACGAGGAGCTCGACTACGCGATCCGCAGCCGGATCCTGCTGTTCAACGTGGAGAGCGACGGCGAGCTCGAGCGCATCGAGGCCGCCGCGAAGCGCCGCAAGCGCCGGGCGAGGATCTCGATCCGCGTGAACCCCGACGTCGATCCGAAGACCCACCCGTACATCGCGACGGGGCTCGCGAGCAGCAAGTTCGGCGTCCCGATGGCGCGCGCGCGGGCGATGTACGCGCAGGCCGCAAAGCTGCCCAACCTGGAGATCGCCGGCGTCGACTGTCACATCGGCAGCCAGCTCACGCAGGTGCAACCCTTCCTCGACGCGCTCGACCGGGTCACCGTGCTCGTCCGCGAGCTGCGCGCGCGCGGCCACTCGATCCGGTACCTCGACATCGGCGGGGGCCTCGGGATCACCTACTCCGACGAGGCGCCGCCGCACCCGCGCGACTACGGGACGCAGCTGCGAAGTCGACTCGAGGGGCTCGACGTCACGCTGATCCTCGAGCCGGGTCGCGTGATCGTCGGCAACGCCGGCGTGCTCGTCACCAAGGTGCTCTACGTGAAGCGGGGCGCGAAGAAGCGCTTCGTCGTCGTCGACGCCGGCATGAACGACCTGATCCGCCCGAGCTTCTACGACGCCTTCCACTCGATCGAGCCGGTCCGGCCGGTGAAGGGGCGCGGCAGCCGCAAGGTCGACGTCGTCGGGCCCGTCTGCGAGTCCGGCGATTTTCTGGCGAAGGATCGCACGCTGGCCGAGGTGGAGCCCGGCGAGCTGCTCTGCGTGCGCTCGGCCGGCGCCTACGGCTTCGCGATGTCGAGCAACTACAACTCGCGCCCTCGGGCAGCAGAGCTGCTCGTGGACGGCGCGAAGGTCACGCTGGCGCGACGCCGCGAGACGCTCGCGGACCTGGTGCGCGGCGAGCGCTGACCCGGGGCCCGCGCGCCGATCGCCCGCGATCCCCTCCCCAAAAAGCAGCGGGGGCCGCGTGCCGAAGCGCGCGACCCCCGCCGTGAAGCCTCAACCGATCCGACTACTCGTGGACGAGGTTGACGTCCGCCAGGCGACCCGCGCCGTGGCAGAGATCGCACGTCTCGACGTAGCCGCTCGCGGTGACGTCCGAGCGGAGCTCGTTCACGTGCGCGCCGTTGAGCTCCATGTGAGCCTCGGCGATCGCCGTGTCGTGGCAGGCGGCGCAGGTCGCGGCGACCGGCGTCGTGACGACGTCGAACGCGTTCGGGAGCGAGGCGCGGGCCAGGGCGACGTCCGCCGTGGTGACGATCGCGCCGTTGTCCGTGATCTGCGTGGAGACGAGCTGGCCGTCCGAGATCGAGGTCTCGTAGGTGCCCGCGTTGTGGCAGGTGAGGCAGTTGTTGAGGACGCCCGGGAACGTGATCTCCGAGAAGTCGTAGAAGTACACGCCGCTCGCGCCGCGGTTGCG
>CAYHCR010000689.1:0-3058 GCA_964354895.1 uncultured Myxococcales bacterium
CGGGATCTTGGCGTAGAACTGATCGGGCACCTCTGCGCCCGGCTCGACCGAGACGATCTCAAGCCCGCTCTTCTCGCCGACGTCGTGCAGCTGGCGGAGCAGGTCGTCGATCGCCTTCTCGTTCGGCAGCTCCGTGAGCGCCTCGGCCAGTCGCTGCTCGAGGATCTCCTTCTCGCGCCGATACTGGTTGAGGTTGTTGGCGATCTGCTGCTTGTCGATGAACTCGCCCTCGAGCTTCCTGATCCTCGTATCCACCTGACCGATCGCGTCGTTGGTCGGCGACACGAGCAGGAAGAAGGTTGCGACGGTCAGCAGCACGATCAAACCGGCGAGCACGCCGATCTTCACGGGCCATGGGGCCTTCACGATCCGGTCGATGAGCTGCTCCATCGTCGCGATCTCCTAGAACCGAATCGTGCGGTCAGGCCGCGTAGGTGATCGAGCTCGTGATCTCGAACTCGAGGTACTTCATGCCGCCGGCCTTCTTGTCGTCCTTGAGCTTCGAGGACTTGAGCGTCGGCTCTTTGAAGAATGGGCTCTTCTTCATCTCGCGCAGGAGGTCCGCGACGTCTTCGTTGCTGACCGCGCCCCCCTTCAGCGTGATCGAGCCGCCCTGCTCCTTGAGCTCCCTGACCCAGGCCTTGGGCGGCATCAGGGTCGCGAGGGCGTCGAGCAGGCGGACCGGGCCGGTCCGTCCCTTCTTGAGGTTCGCGAGGACCGCCAGCTTCGCCTCGAGCGCCTCCTTGTCCTTCGAGATCGTGTTGACCTCGCCGATGATCCGCTCGAGCTGGGCGATGTCGCTCTTGAGCTTGGTCTCGCGCTCGAGCCGCTCGCCCTTGTCGCTCTCGACCGACCACCACCAGAAGCCGTTCAGCGCGACGGCGAGGAACATGAGCCCGGCGAACAGCACGAGCTGCTGCCGCCCCAGCTCCTTCTTCTTCGCCGCCCGGACCGGCAGCAGGTTGATGCGAATCATGCGTCGCTCCTAACGGTTCGCGCCTACTTGTCGCCCGGACGACGCAGCCCAAGACCCACGACGACCGCCGCCATCGGCGCGATCTCCATGATGTAGTTGGGATCGAATTTCCGGTTGTCGATCTCGATGTTCTTGAAGGGATTGAGGATCTCGACGGGCACGCCGACCCGCGTCTCGATCGTCTTGAAGAGCGCGGGGATCTTCGCCGTGCCGCCCGAGAGATAGACGCGGGCGATCTTCGCGTCCGCGGCCGTCGCGGCATAGAAGTCGAGCGAGCGCTGGATCTCGCCGGCCATCTGGTCGGCGACGCCCTGGATGACCCGCTCCACTTCCTGGGGCACGACGGCGTCGGCGTCACCCGCGCCGCGACCACCGACCTTGAGCGCCTCGGCCTCGTCGTAGGAGACGTTGAGCTGCTTCTGGATCTCTTCGGTGAACTGGTTGCCGCCCTGCGTGATGTCGCGCGTGAACGTCGTGATCCCGCCGTGCAGGATGTTGATGTTCACGACCGACGCGCCGGCGTTGATCAGGACGATGGTCTCGCCCTCGGTCGCGCCGTAGTTGGCCTCGAAGGCGTTCTGGACGGCGAAGGCGTCGATGTCGACGATCGCCGGCGAGAGGCCCGCCTCCGCGACCACCGACGTGTAGTCGTTGATCATGTCCTTCTTGGCGGCGACGAGCAGGACGTCCATCTGCCCGCCAGCGTCCGATCCAGCCGGCGAGAGGATCTGCGTGTCGAGGTTCACGTCCTTGACGTCGAACGGGATGTACTGCTCGGCCTCCCACTGGATCGACTCGTCGAGCTCCTCCTGCGTCATCCGCGGGAGCGAGATCTTCTTGATGATCACGGAGTGGCCGGAGACGCCGATCGCCGTCTCCTTGTGCTTGATCTTCTGGGCGCTCACGAGCTCCTGGATCGCCTGGACGATCGCAGTGGAGTTCATGAGGGCGCCGTCGACGATGGCCTCCGGCGGGAGCGGCGCCATCCCGAAGCTCTGCAGCTGGTAGCCGCGCTTCGTCTCCTTCAGGAGGATCATCTTGACCGAGCTCGATCCGATGTCGAGTCCGAGCGCGAGCTTGCCCTTCGCCATGGAACTCCCCGAGGACTGCTGGTTGAAGGGAGCGTAGCATCGCTCCCCGGACCCGCAACTTTCCTGCCGCGACCGCTACGAATCTCCTCTGCGCCGACGCTTCTCCTGCGGTACCGCGGGCCCGAAGACCTTGTCTTTGTCAGCGATCGTGAGGCCCAGCGCGAGGATGATCTTCCTCTTGGTGTCGAGCCGGCAGCCCTCGAAGCGCTCGATCCGATCGATCGTGAGCGGCGAGACGCCGGCGCGGCGCGCGAGCTCCGCCTTCGAGAGGAGCTGGTCCTCGCGCAGGCGCTGGACCTGGTTCGTGTTCGGCTTGGCGCGCATGGGTTCGGGCCGGAGCGTACGGGGCCCCGCGGCCGCGGGTCAAGAAAGCCGGCACGATGTACCTATGAATGATAGGTCATTGATGGCGCTTTGATATGTATCGAGCGCTATCAGAGCCCCCGAAGCGGTCGAAACGAGCGCCACCACGGGCCCTCAGCGCAGCCCGTACTCCTTGATCTTGTAGAGCAGGGCGCGGTGGCTGATCTCGAGCAGCTGTGCAGCCCGGGTGCGATTTCCGCCGGTCTTCTCCAGCGCCCGGGAGATCAGCTCGACCTCGAGGCTGTGCGACGCCTTCTTGATCGACAGCTCGTCGGGCGAGAGCCACGGCGGTCCGGCGCCACGGACGTGCGGCGCGGCCTCCCGCCCCTCCCCGCGAAGCTTCTCGGGCAGCGCGTCGACCGCGAGCGTCTCGCCGTCGGAGAGCACGAGCGCGCGCTCGATCGTGTTCTCCAGCTCGCGCACGTTGCCCGGCCAGCTCCAGCGGCGCAGCAGCGCCAGCGCCTCCGGCGCGAGGTCGCGGATCGGCGGCACGCGACGGAGCCGGGCGTTGTATTTCTGGATGAAATGCAGCGCGAGCCGCTCGACGTCATCGGGCCGCTCGCGCAGCGGCGGCAGGCGCAGGCCGACGACGTTGAGCCGGTAGAAGAGATCCTCCCGGAACGAGCCG
>CAYHCR010000690.1:0-3051 GCA_964354895.1 uncultured Myxococcales bacterium
CACTATCTCCGGCTGCAGCCCGAGATCGACCTGCGCTTCGGCGAGTTCGCGTTCGGCCTCGGCGCGCCGCTGCGGATCGAGGTCTTCAACTCGACGGACGGCGCGGGCTTCCACCGCCTGCGCCCCGAGGACTGGGATCAGGGGCGCGACTACGCCCGGATCCTCCGGTACGCGACCTGGGGCCGGAAGGAGGAGAAGGTCTTCGTCAACGTCGGCCAGCTCTCCGCCGCGACGCTCGGCCACGGCGAGATCATGAAGAAGTACAACCCCAACCTGAACATCGACGAGATCCGGCTCTCCGCCCAGCTCGACGTCGACGCGCAGGTCGGCGGCTTCGAGAGCTACGTCAACGACATCGTCTCGCCGGAGCTCGTCGGCGTGCTCGGGTTCGTGCGACCCATCGCGATCGCCTCGACCGGCGTGCCGGTCCTCGATCGACTCAGCCTCGGCGCGACCTACGTGACGGATCTCTCCGCGCCGGTCGTGCTCGATCGCTTCGCCTCGCGCGTGCCGAAGACCTCGACGGACGGGGCCTTCGAGGTCCTCGAGGAGGAGCGCGTCTGGGCCGGCGGGATCTCGATCGAGACCAAGATCGTCCAGAACGAGAAGGTCGATCTCAAGCCGTACTTCACCTGGACCACGATGAATGAGGGCCTCGGCAGCGGCACGGGCTTCGGCGCGCTGCTGCGGCTGAATTTCGGGGACGCCAAGGACGAAATCTACGGTGGCCAGACGGCCCAGCACGCGGTGCGCTTCGTGCTGGAGGGGCGTCGCTTCGCCGGCAACTACCTGCCGACGTACTTCGACACCTTCTACCAGCTCTCCCGCTACCAGTTGCTCAAGAGCGAGAAGAACTACGAGAGCCTCCCGAAGGCCGCCGCGCTCGCCGCGCGCGATCCCGACGCACGACACATGGGCTACTACGTCGAGGGCCAGTACGCGCTCGTGAACTGGTTTGCGCTCTCGCTCGGCTGGGAGGACTCGCCCGCCGAGGGCGCGCGCGCCTACAACGCACACCTCGATCTGCCGATCAGCGACTGGGTGCAGGCGATGGCGACCGTGCAGCGTCGCGGCATGTCTCGCGGCGAGGCGCCCTTCGCGATCGCGAACACCGACAACACCTTCGCGCTCGCAGCGCTCCGCCTCGCCCCGCTCCCGATCCTCTTCGTGAACCTCTCTGCCTACCAGCAGTTCGAGCTCGATCGCTCGATCGGCTCCTATGTCTCCGTGCGCGGCGTCCAGGGGGACGTCGAGCTCGGATACGAGTTCTGACATGCGCCCCACCGGACTGCCGCCGCACCATGCGTTCCACCCCGAGACGAGCTCCATCTCCGAGGGCTTCGATCCCGCCCTCTCCGTGATGGCGGTCCGCCCGCCGATCTACCCGGTGAGCACGTTTGCGTTCACCTCGGCCGCGCAGGCGGAGCGCTGGTTCCAGGTCGCGCTCGGCAAGGTCGAGGCGCGGCCCGGCGAGGCGGTCGGCCTCATCTACGCGCGGCTCAACCACCCGAACGCGGAGATGTTCGAGGACGCGCTGCGCTCGGTGGAGCAGGGCGCGACCGCCGCGGCCGCCTTCACCTCGGGCATGGCCGCGATCACCACGACGGTGCTCACCTTCGCGAAGCCGGGCCGCAAGCTGCTCTACCAGCGGCCCGTGTATGGCGGCACGGATCACTTCTTCCGCCACATGCTGCCGGCGTGGAACATCCAGACCTTCGCTGTGACGGAGGGCGGCTGGGACGAGGCGCTCGCGACGCACGGCGCCGAGCTCGATCTCGTCTATCTGGAGACGCCCGCGAACCCGACCCTGCGCATGATTGATCTCGGGCGCATGCGCGCGCGGCTCAACCTCGCGATCCCCGATCGTCGCGTGACGATGATGGTCGACAACACCTTCCTCGGCCCTGTCTTCCAGGCCCCGCTGACGCACGGCGCGGACGTCGCGGTCTACTCGGCGACCAAGTTCCTCGGCGGCCACTCGGATCTCGTCGCCGGCGCGATCACCGCGGCGGACCCCGCGCTCGTCGGCAAGGTGAAGGAGACCCGCGCCTTCCTCGGCACGATCTGCGAGCCCTTCACCGCGTGGATGCTGCAGCGCTCGATGGCGACGCTCTGGCTGCGCATGACGCAGCAGGCGAAGAACGCCGCGAAGATCGTCGACATGATCAAGGCGCACCCGGCGGTCGAGCGCGTGCATCACCCCACGCAGTTCTCGGGCGAGCAGGCGCAGATCTTCCAGAAACAATGCACGGGCGCCGGCTCGATGGTCGCCATCGAGCTGCTCGGCGGTCGCGACGCGGCGTTCCGGTTCCTCGACGCGCTCAAGCTCATCCGGCTCGCGGTCTCCCTCGGCGGCGTCGAGTCGCTCGCGACGCACCCGCGCACGACGACCGCCAGCGAGATGTCGGACGAGGATCTCGCGATCTCGGGGATCACCGACGGGCTCGTGCGCCTCTCCATCGGCGTCGAGGAGGCGGGCGATCTCTCCGACGACATCCGGCAGGCGCTCGACGCGGCGCTCGGCAGCGCGGCGAAGGCGCCCTGAAGGGCTGGATCAGCCCGCGACGATGAGCGGTGCGGCGTGGCGCGGATCGATCGCCGCGCCCGTCGCGACGACCGGCCCGAGGGCCTCGGCCAGCGTCACGATCGCGCGCTCGGCCAGCGCGCGCGCCTCCGCCTCGTGCCCCTCGGAGAGGCCCGCCGCCGCGGCGAGCAGCGCGTCGAGCACGATCGCGCGGAAGCGCTCCTGCACCCGTCCCGCGCCGTCGAAGATCGCCCGCTGCGCCTCGGGCAGCTTTGCGGCCGGCAGCGCCTCGAACGAGAGGCCCAGCCCCGTGGCCGCGCGCGCGCAGGCCGTCAGCAGCAGCGCCGAGTAGCGCACGCGCACGAGCCCCGCGGGCCCCTCGGCCGCGACGAGCGCCGCCGCCGCCGCCGCAGGTGAGAGCTTCGCCTCCCGGAAGAGCTCGCCGAGCCGCCGCGCGCGCCCGACCGCGTCCGCCGCCCGCTGCAGCTCCGCGAGCGCGCCGAACGGCCGCGGCCTGCCGCCGTCGC
>CAYHCR010000691.1:0-3048 GCA_964354895.1 uncultured Myxococcales bacterium
TGATCTTCCCGCCCGCCGCCACCTTCTTCGCGGCCGTGAGCGCGTGCAGCGTGTTCTTCTTCAGCTTCCCCTCGAGGTGCTCCCCGAGGACGAGGACGTTCGCCATTGTATGTATCTCCTGGCTCGGGGTGGACTAGAGGACCTTCGCTTCGTTCTTGAGCTTGTCGACGAGCGCCGCGACGTCCGCGACCTTGGTGCCGCCCTTGCGCGCCGGGGGAGCGGTGAGCTTCTTCACGACGACCTTCGGCGTGACGTCGACGCCGAGCGCCGCGGGCGTGAGCTCCTCGATCGGCTTCTTCTTCGCCTTCATGATGCCGGGCAGCGACGCATACCGCGGGAGGTTCAGCCGCAGCTCGGTCGTGACCACGGCGGGCAGGCCGAGCTTGACGAACTCGAGGCCGCCGTCGACCTCGCGGATGCAGACGACGGTCTGGCCGTCGACCTTGATCCCGGGCGTCTTGCTCTTCTCTTCGGCCGACTCGAGGTTCTCGACCTTCGCCGTGAACGTCGCCTGCGGCCAGCCGAGATACTCGGCGAGCAGCGGCCCGGTCTGGCCCTGATCGTCGTCGACGGCCTGGCGGCCCACGATCACGAGATCGGGCTTCTCCTTCTCCACTACCTTTGCGAACAGCCGCGCGGCGCCGTCGGAGTCGGTCGGCTTTTCGAGCTTCACGAGGATGCCGCGGTCGGCGCCCATCGCGAGCGCGTGGCGCAGCTCGGTGACGAACTCCGGGCCACCCGCCGCGAGCACGATCACCTCGCCGCCGTGCTTCTCCTTGAGGCGCAGCGCCTCCTCGACGGCGATCTCGTCGTACGGGTTCGGCTTGTAGTTCATGCCGTCGAGCACGATGCCCGACCCGTCCGGCTTCACCTTGATCTTCTGCTCCGGGTCCTCGACCCGCTTCACCGTACACAGGATCTTCATCACGTCTCCCGGCGGGCGACCAAGGCCCGCGTCGATGCAGAAACCAGAAAGACTTCAGCCCTTCAGCAGCTCGCGCGCGATGACGAGCCGCTGGATCTGGCTCGTGCCCTCGTAGATCTGGATGAGCTTCGCGTCGCGGAACAGCTTCTCGACCGGATACTCCTTCGAATATCCGTATCCACCGAAGACCTGCACGGCGTCGGTGCAGACCTTCATCGCCGTGTCGGCGGCGAAGCGCTTGGCGTAGCTCGAGACGAGAGTGTTCTTCTCGCCGCGATCGAGCAGATCGGCCGCCTCGTACGTCAGCAGGCGCGCCGCGTGCAGCTCGGTCCCCATGTCGGCGATCATGAACTGCACCGCCTGGAAGCTCGCGATCGGCGCGTTGAACTGCTTGCGCTCCTTCGCGTAGGCGATCGAGTGCTCCATCGCCGACCGCGCGACGCCGACGGCCATGATCGCGGTCAGGGGCCGCGAATTATCCAGCGTGTCCATCGCGACCTTGAAGCCGCCGCCCTCCGGCCCGATCCGGTTCTTCGCCGGGACACGCACGTTGTCGAACGTGAGCGAGACCGTGTTGGAGGAGCGCTGGCCGAGCTTGTCCTCGTGGCGGCCGGCGGTGAGCCCCTTCGGGCGGCCTTCGACGACGAATGCAGTAATTCCGCCATGCTTTTTTGCGCGGTCGAGGGTCGCAAAGACCGTGAACTGCTCTGCGTGGCCGCCGTTGGTGATCCACATCTTGCTGCCGTTGAGCAGGTAATCGTCGCCGTCCTTCGTCGCCGTCGTCGTCATGCCCGCGACGTCCGAGCCCGCGTTCGGCTCGGTGAGGCAGAAGCTCGCGAACTGGAGCTTCTCCGTGAAGGGGCGCAGCAGCCGCTCCTTCTGGTCGGGCGTGCCGTGCAGCACGATCGGCAGCAGCGCCAGATCGTTGGCGATCATGGAGGTGGTCATGCCGACGCAGCCGGTGGAGAGCTCCTCGGCGATGACGACCTGCTCCATGTGCGTGAGGCCGTTGCCGCCGTTCTCCGCCGCGACGGTCATGTTCATCAGGCCGGTGTCGAAGGCCTTCTGCATGACCTCCCAGGGGAACTCGGCGGACTCGTCGAATTTCCTGGCGACGGGCGCCATGACGTCTCTGGCGAATTTCTTCGCGGTGTCCCGGAGGAGCTTCGCCTGCTCGGACTGCGTGAAATCCATGATCTCTCCCTGCGGGCGCCTACGCTCCGCCCGCCTTCGCCTTCGTTCGCTCCGCCGCGAGCCCGCGGCTGAACAGCTCTGCCAGTTCATCGGCCGCGTGGGCCAGATCGAAGCGCCGCCCGCCGAGCAGCCACGACAGCGCCGTCTCGTCGAGCGCGCCGAAGATCGCGCGACGCACGGTCCGCACGTCGATCCCGCGGCGCAACGACCCGTCCGCCACGCCGCGCTCGAGGATCCCGCCGAGCAGCTCGAGGTAGGCCCCGAAGCGCAACGCCTCGTACTCCTTCATGAGCTTGGCGCTCTGCCGCAGCTCGACGGTGAGCACCTCGGCGAGCTCCGGATCGGTCGAGACGAGCTGCAGGTGCAGGCGCAGGAACGCCCGCAGCTGCGCGAGGGGCTTCTGGTGGCGCGCGAGCTCCGCCTCGAGCGAGGTGTTGAGCTCCCCCATCTTCTCCTCGAAGAGACAGATGAGCAGGTCGTCCTTGCTCTTGAAGTAGAGGTAGATGGTGCCGTCGGCGACGCCGGCCTCGCGCGCGATCTCCGCGACGGTGGCCGTGAAGAAGCTCTTGCCGGCGAAGACGCGCACGGCGGCCGCGAGGATGCGCTCCCGCTTGTCGGAGACCGTCCGCTTCTCGCTGCGCGCTCTCGCCGTGGACGCCAGGGGCTCCCCCTGAATGAAGGCTCATTCACATAGGCGGGACGTCGCGGCGCGTCAAGCGGGTCGGAGGGCGCTGGAGCAGGTTCTGCGCGCCCTGCGGCGCCGGGCGTGGGCGTTGCCCGGCCGGGGTCGGGGTGCAATGCTGTCGCCTTCTGCGACAAGCTCTGGAGGAGCGCCCATGAACCGGACCCGCAACGGCGCGATCGCCGCGCTCGTGCTGCTCGCCGCGACCGCGCGCTGCGACGACGGCGAAGGCGGAGAAGAGGCGAGC
>CAYHCR010000692.1:0-3043 GCA_964354895.1 uncultured Myxococcales bacterium
GCGTCGGCGATGACACGTCGTTCCTCGACGAACCGTTGTGGAAGGCTTCGGTCGCCGGATCATCGGCGGGGATCACGTGCGGCGCGGGCGGCGACACCGCGAACTCGGGGTCCGAGGTCGGGTCGAGCTCGAGGCTCGTCACCGTCAACGGCTCGTTGCCGAGGTTGCGGACCTTGAGCGTGCGCGCGAACGAGGTGTCCGGCGCGACGAAGCCGAAGTCGAGGCCCGGGCAGGAGACATCCGGGTCGAGCTGCAGCGCCGAGTCGATCACCGTCGCGCGCAGCGTGACGTTGGCGACGCTGACGCCCTGCTCGGTCTCGACGCCGAAGAAGGCGAACGCCTCGCCGGCGCCGTTCGCCTGGAACGTGACCGGGATCTGCAGCGACTGGTCGGCGCCGAGGAGCACCTTGCCGTCGGCCGCCGCGACCGCGTAGCTGAAGTAGCGCGAGTCATCGCCCTGCACGCGGGAGAGCACGAGCGTGCCCTCGAGGGCGGCGTCGTTGTGGCACTCCACGGTGAGCGTGCGCGAGGTCGTCTTGACGACGTTGCCGAAGTCGAGCGCGACGGGCGCGCAGGTGAAGGCCGGCGCGACGCCGACGCCGAGCAGCCGGACGTCGATCGTGCCGCCGTTGGACTGGATGGTGAGGAGCTGCTCGGTCTCACCTGCTGCCGTCGGCGCAAAGTCGAAGGAGACCTCGAGGGACTGGCCGACGTCGATCGGGAGCGAGACGTCCGCCGTCGCCGAGAAGGGCGCGGTGGCGGCGAGCGCCGTGACGGACATCGGCGCCGTGCCGTCGTTCTTGATGACGAGCTTCTGCGTCACGCTCTTGCCGAGCGCGACGGCGCCGAAGTCGAGCAGCACGTCCCCGCGACCGGTGGGATCCGGCTCTCCGTCGACCTTGAGCGTCGGCGCCAACGACGTCGTGGCGGGCGGCGTGTCACAGCTGCAGCCGCCGACCGCGCCCGCGAGCGCGAGGAGCAGCGCGAGCGGCGCGGACGAAGAGAGCTTTCGGATCCGGATCGACGACATGCACGACCTCCAGCGGCGGGCGCCGCGTGTCGGTCGGAGGTCGACCGCCACGCCGGCGCCACCGCCCGGCAGATAAGGGGGCCATCTTACGGGCGGGTCCGGCCTCGGGGCAAGGCGCGAGGCGCCCCCCGCGGCGGCGAGGCGGCCGATCCGGGGCCGGGCCCCGAATCCCCCAGAACGGAGGGGGTCGAGACAAGATACAGGTTGCGCGCGAGACACCCATGCGTCTAGGGTCCGCGCCTGAAGACACCCAAGACCGGGCCGCAGGCCCGATGGAGAGCACCACAGATGTCGACCCAGAACGCCTTCGCCGAAGCCATCGACCGCCGGATCCGCGCGGTCCTCGACGCATCGCTCGGCGGCGAGCTCGACCGCCGCATCCAGGCCGCGGTCCTGCCGCTCCTCGAGGCCGCCACCGCCCGGATCGAGCAGAACCTCGCGGCCGGTCTCGTCGGCGCAGGCCTCGTCCAGCCGCGCGCGGCCGTCGCCAAGGTGGCCTACAAGGCCGGTCCCGTCGCGATCAGCGCCCCGCGCGCCGCCGCGAAGCCGGCCGCCAAGAAGCCGGGCCGCCCGAAGCAGTTCGTCGGGGCCGACGGCGCGGGTGGATGCTTCCTCGCGGGCTGCAAGCGCGACTACCGCAGCAAGGGCTACTGCTCGGCGCACTACCAGGCCGCGCGCAAGAACGGCTGGCCGCTGCCGCCGCCGTCGCAGAATTGGACGCCGCCGGCCAGCAGGTAGCTTGCCATACGGTCTGATCGGCCCCGCCGGGACGATGTCTCCTCCGAGACGATGTCTCCGGCGGGACGATCAGGTCTGCTTCATCGGTGGGATCCGAAGCACCGTCGCCTGCCCGCCGCCTTCGAGCGGGATCGACCGACCCACCTCGAGGTGATCGCGCCGCAGATAGCCCAGCGCGAGCGGCGCACCGCCGCCCGGGGGCTCCTGCAGCACGCTGGTCACGTGACCCACCGCCCGCTCCGCGCCCAGCAGCTTCGCGCCTGCTTGTGTCCCCGCCGGCACGGCGAGCTGGACGAGCCGCTTGTTCACCGCGCCTCGATACGTCGCGCGCGCGATGACCTCCTGCCCCACGTAGCAGCCCTTCGTGTAGCTGATCGCGCCGTCGAGGTTCGCCTCGAGCGGGATCGTCTCCTCCGTGGTGTCGACGCCGAAGCGAGGCACGAACCGCTCGATCCGCGCCGCGTCGAGCGCGTCCCGCCCGCAAGGCGTCCCCCCGCAGGACTGCACGGCCGCCAGCAGCGCGCGGGCCACGGGCTCCGCGCCGGCCGGGTTCACGGCGAGCTCGATCCCCGGCAGCCCGTCCCGCCCCAACCCCGCGACGATCACCTCCGCGCCCGCGAGCACGAGCGTCCGCAGCGCGCCCTCTGCCGGCGGCGCCTCGCCCGGCGCGGCGCGCGCGAACGCCTCCGCTGCGCGCGGCCCCACGAGCGCGAGGAGCACGAGCGCGCCCGTCACGTCGAGCACCTCGCAGCGCTCGCTCACGAGGAAGCGCTGCAGATGTTCGAGCAGGCCCGCGCGCGCGGACGGAGGGAGCACGAGCAGCAGCCCGCCGTCGTCGAGGCCGAAGACGTGCAGCTCTGCCAGCAGGCGCCCCTTGCCTGAGACGACCGTGCCCCACGCGAGTCGGCCCCGCGGCAGCGCGCCGACGTCGCAGGTCAGCATGCCCTGCAGGAAGGAGCGCGCGTCGTCGCCCTGCACCAGCAGCAGCGCGAGCTCCGACCGATCCACGAGCGCGACGGCGGTCGTGGCGGCGGCGTGCTCGGCGTTCCGATCGCCGAACGAGACGAGCTGCTCGGCGGCTGCGCCGGGCTCTTCGTGCACGCGGCCGCCGAGCGGGCGCCAGAGGATGGGTTCGAGGGGCAGACGGCGCATCGGAGGGGTTCTAACGGCGCCGCGCGTCAGCTGGCAGAGGCGCGCAGCGCGGCGGTCAGCGCCGCGACGAACTCCCGGGTGGTGGCGGTGCCCCCGAGATCCCTCGTCCGGACGTGACCGTCG
>CAYHCR010000693.1:0-3043 GCA_964354895.1 uncultured Myxococcales bacterium
GACATGGGCGCGGCCGGGCTGGGCGGCGCTCCGTCGCCCTCCTCCGGCGCGCTCGTCGGGCCCGCGGATCTCGAGCTCTGGAGCGGCGCGCTCGTCGCCCGCCAGACGATCTTCGACTTCGGGCGGACCTGGAACGCGGCCGGCGCGGCCTCCGAGCAGGAGCGCGCCGCTCGGCTCGAGCTCTTCGCGGCGCGGCTGCGGCTCGGCACCGACGCGGAGATCGCGTTCCGCTCGGCGCTCGCGGGGGAGCGGCTCGTGCAGGCGTCGCTCGACGCGACGGCGCGGGCGACGACGGCGCTGAACCGGGCGAAGGCGCGCGTGGAGCTGGGCTTGCGGCCGTCGATCGACGCGAGCCGCGCCGAGGTGGAGCTCGCGAACGCGGAGCTCGGACGGATCGCCGCGGAGAACGCGCGCGCGCTCACGAGGCTGCGGGTCGCCGCGGCGTGCGGGCTCGACGCGCTCGCGGCCGACGTGACGCTCGTCGCGCCGACCCCGCCGGAGGTCCCCACCGCGACGGACGCAGAGCTGCTCGCGGCCGTCGCCGGGCGCCCGGAGCTCGTCGCGGCCCAAGCGCGCGTGGCGGCCGCGGACGAGGCGCTCGACGCCGCGTGGTCGACGTGGCGACCGTCGCTGGGCGCGCAGGGGCAGTTGCTCGAGCGCGGCCGCTCGATCGACAGCACGGAGCCAGGCTGGAGCGCGACGGTGACGCTCAGCGTGCCGCTCTTCGCGGGCTTCGCGGACGAGGCCCGGGTGCGCGAGGCCGAGGCGAACGCGGCCGCGGCGCGCGCCGGGCTCGTGCAGCTGCGCAGGCTCTCGGAGCAGGAGCACCGGACAGCGAGGCTCTCGTGGCTCGAGGCCTCCGCGCGGCGGGGCGCGGCCGAGCGGCTGCTGACGGCCTCGACCGACGGGCTCGCGCTCGCTGACGGCCGGTACGAGACGGGGCTCGGGGACGTCGTCGAGGTGGCCGACGCGCAGAGCGCGCTCGCGCAGGCGCAGGCGACGATGGTGCGCGCGGAGCTCGATCTGGCGATCGCGGCGGCGCAGCTGCGCCGGCTGCTGACGAAGGCGGAGGAGGACGAATGAGGCGCTCCCTCGGACCGCTGCTGCTCCTGCTGCTCGTCGCGTCGTGCAGGGGACAAGGCGACGCCGCGAAGGGCGGCGCGCCCAAAGGGCCCACGATCGTGCGCGTGGCGATCGCGACGCCGGAGCGCGTCGACCGGCTCGTCGAGCTGACGGGCACGCTCGCGGGGCTCGAGGAGGTGACGGTCTCCGCGGAGGTCGACGGGCGCGTCGAGCGCGTCGCGGCCGATCTCGGCGACGCGGTCGCTGCGGGCGCGCTGCTCGTACAGCTCGCCGACGCGGAGCCGCGGCTGCGGGCCGCGCAGGCCGAGGCCGAGTACCTGCAGGCGCTCGCGAAGCTCGGCATCGACGACGCCGGGCTCGAAGGCTTCGTGCTCTCGCAGGCGGCCGCCGTGAAGCGCGCGATGGCCGACGACGACGAGGCGAAGCGGAACCTCGAGCGCGGCGAGGAGTTGGCGCGGCGCGGGCTCGCGGCGCAGGGCGAGCTCGACACGCTGCGCACCAGGGCCCGCGTCGCGGAGGCGGCGCTGCAGGCGTCGATCGAGGAGGCGCGCGGCAACCGCGCGAGCGCGATGGCCAGGCGGGCGGCCGCCGGGCTCGCCCGGAAGAAGACGCGGGACTGCTCGGTCGCCTCGCCGGTGAAGGGCCTCGTCGCGCGGCGCCACGTCTCGCTCGGCCAGTATGTGAAGGCCGGTCAGCCCGTCATGGACGTCGTGATCTCCGATCCGCTCCGGCTCCGGGGCGAGGCGCCGGAGCGGTACGCCGGCGTGCTGGCCGCAGAGCTGCCCGTCGCGGTGCGCATCGACGCGCTCGAGCGCACGGTCGAGGGCCGGATCTCCCGCGTGGGTCCCTCGATCTCCGGGACGAGCCGCACCTTCCCGATCGAGGCGCTCGTGGCGAACGACGGCACGCTCAAGCCCGGCCTCTTCGTGCGCGCGACGATCCGGGTGGGCGCCGACGAGGAGGTCTTCTCGTTGCCCGAGACCGCCGTGGCGTCGGTCGCGGGCGTCACGAAGGTCTACGTCGAGCTCGACGGGAAGGCCGCGGAGCGGCGCGTGACGCTGCTGCGCAAGCGGGGCAGCGACGCGCTCGTCGCCGGCGAGCTGAAGGCCGGCGAGCGCGTGATCCTCACCGCGATCGCGCGGCTCTTCGACGGCGCCGAGGTCAAGGTCGACGCGGGCGCGGACGTCGCCCCGGCCGCGCCCGCCGGCGGCGACGCGGCGCGCGGCGCGCCGGACAAGCGGGGCTGACGCGATGACGCTCGCCGAGCTCTGCGTCCGCCGCCCCGTCTTCGCGACGATGCTCGTCGTGAGCCTCGTGGTGATCGGCGGCCTCTCCTACCGCCGCCTCGGCGTGGAGCTGCTGCCGAACGTCGAGATGCCCACGGTCACGATCTTCACGCCGCTGCCGGGCGCCGGCCCCGAGGAGGTCGAGACCGCCGTCACGCAGCCGCTCGAGGAGGTGCTCAACACGATCGCGGGAATTCAGGAGATGCGCTCGGTCAACCGCGAGGGCTTCTCCTTCATCCTGCTCACCTTCACGCTCGACCGACCGGTCGACGCCGCGGTGCAGGACGTCCGAGATAAAGTTTCGCAGGTCATGCGACGCTTCCCGGAGGGGACCGATCCGCCGTTCATCGGCACGTTCGACTCGGACTCCACCCCCATTCGCGCGATCGCGATCAGCGGGCCGCAGTCGCTCCGCGAGCTCACGGAGTTCGCCGAGACGCGCGTGAAGGATCTGCTCGCCACCGCGCCCGGCGTCGGCGCCGTCACCGTCGAAGGGGGCCGGCGGCGCGCGCTCAACGTGATCGTCGACGCCGCGCGGCTCTCGGTCCACGGCCTCACCGTGCAGGACGTCGAGCGGGCGATCCGCGCCGGCAACGTCGAGATCCCGGGCGGCCGCGTGACCCGCGGCGCCCGCGAGGACGTGCTGCGCACGATGGCGCGGATCGGCTCGGTGG
>CAYHCR010000694.1:0-3041 GCA_964354895.1 uncultured Myxococcales bacterium
AGCTCGGCGAGCCGGACGCGCCGCTGATCGGCGCTGCTGCGCGTCTGTACGGGCACACGATCGTCCCGCGCGTCGGCGCGTTCTTGTCCGGGGCGGCGGAGTACCGCTACCTCGAGCGCTCGATCGCGGCCTTCCCGCCAGCGCCGCTCTTCACGCGGCGCGTCGCCGAGGCGGGCTTCCCCGACGCGCGCGCGACGGCGCTGCTCTTCGGCGCCTGCACGCTCTACGAGGGGACGCGGCCGTGAAGCGCTGGCCCGAGGCACGCGCGCGCAGCCCCTCGCCGCCCGACGGCTGGCGGGAGGACGCGCGGGCGCTGCGCTCCGTCGAGGCGCCTCGCGCTCGCCGCCTGCAGAGCTGCTCTGCGCCTGCCCCGCTGCTCTCACCTGCGGCGCTGCTCACGCTCGCAGGGACGGGCCGCGCGGCCGCCTTCGAGGAGCCCGACGGCCGCGTGCTCGTCTCCTTTGGCAGGGAGCTCTCCGCGGACGCTCCCGCGATCGAGGGCGAACCGGCGCCCCTGCTCGGCGCCTTCGCCTTCGATCCCGCCGAGCGGCCCGACGCGCTCTGGCGCGGTCTCTCGCCGGGCGGCTGGCTCCTCCCGACGATGCAGTACGAGCGGGAGGGCGCCGCCGGCCGGGTGCGCGTCTTCGGCGCGCCGGGCGAGGGGCTCCAGGCGCGACTCGACGCCGCGCGCCGGCAATTGGACGCAGCCGTCGTTGCGGAACTTCCGCCGACGCCCCGGGCGCTGGGCCGGCTCTCGCTCCACCGGTCCGGGGACTACCCGGCCGCGGTCGAGGCCGCGGTCGCGGCGATCCGCGAAGGCGACCTCCAGAAGGTCGTGCTCGCGCGCCGCTCGCTCGCGCTCTTTGACGGCCCGCTCCCGCTGGCGCGTACCTTCGCGCAGCTCGCCGCCCACCACCCCGCCTGCGTGCGCTACGCGTGGGCAGACGAAGGCCGGGCGTGGGTCGGCGCGACGCCCGAGACGCTCGTGCGGGTCGACGGCGTCCGCGTGCGGTGTGACGCGCTGGCCGCGACGCGCGATGGAAGCTTTGCGTCTCTGCCGACGGAGAAGGAGCGCCGCGAACACGGGCTCGTGGTCGACGCGATCCTCGCCGCGCTCGCGCCGTTCTGCGCGCCGATCTCTGCGCCGTCCGCGCCGGTCGCACGACGGCTGCGTGGCCTGGCACACCTGCACACGCCGATCGAGGCGCGGCTCCTCGGGCCGACCTCGCTCGCCTCGCTGGTCGCCGCGCTGCACCCGACGCCGGCCGTCGGCGGCGCGCCGCGGGTCGAGGCGCTCGCGCTCCTGCGGGCGCTCGAGGTCGAGCCCCGCGGGCTCTACGCGGGACCGTTCCTGCGGCGCGAGGCGGACGGCGGCGGGATCGCGGTGGTGGCGCTGCGCGGCGCCGTGCTCGACGGCCGCGCGGCGTGGCTGACGACCGGCGCCGGGATCGTCGAGGGCTCCGACGGCTGGGAGGAGCTCGCGGAGACCGAGGCGAAGATGGAGAGCGTGGCGGCCGCGCTCCGCGGCGACCCGTGAGCGGCGACCTCCACACCGCGTGGGCGCACACCTTCGCGGCCGCGCTCGCCGCGGCGGGCGTCGAGCACGCGGTGATCTGCCCGGGCTCCCGCTCGACGCCGCTCGCGCTCGCGCTCGCCGCACACCTTCCCTTCACGGTCCTGCACGACGAGCGGGCGGGCGCCTTCTTCGCCCTCGGCCGCGCGCGGGCGAGCGGCAGCCCTGCCCTGCTGCTCACGACCTCGGGCACGGCGGCGGCGCACGCGCTGCCGGCCGTGATCGAGGCCTCGCACGCGGCGCTCCCCCTGCTCGTGCTGAGCGCGGATCGCCCGTGGGAGCTTCGCGCCGCGCGCGCCTCCCAGACGATCGATCAGGTGAAGCTCTTCGGCGATCAGGTGCGCGCCTTCTTCGAGCTGGGCCTGCCTGACGAGGCGCCCGACGCGCAGGCCGCCCTCCCCCGGCTGGCCGCGCAGGCGGTGCTCGCGACGCGCTGGCCCGTGCCGGGGCCCGTCCACGTGAACGCCTCGTTCCGCAGGCCGCTCGAGCCGCGGCCGGGCGCCGCCAGCGCGCGCCCGCGCCGCGCGATCCGCCTGCTGCCACCGACCGCGGCGCCCTCCCCTGACGCGATCGATGCGCTCGTGCAGCTCTGCGTCAGCGCTCGCCGACCGCTCGTCGTCGCCGGGCCGTGCAGTCCCGCCGAAGGCCGCGCGCTGCGGGAGGTCCTGCCGGCCTTCCTCGCCGCCACGGGCTCCTCCTTCGCCGCCGAGTCGACCAGCCAGCTCCGCTTCGGCGGCCCGCCCGGCACGCTCGGCGCGCTCGAAGCGCTCGGCGCGCCGGATCTCGTGATCGAGCTCGGCGCGCCGCTGGTGACGCCGGCCCTGCGCGCGCTGCTGCTGACGTCCCCGCGGCCGCGTCACGTCGCGCTGCCGGGCCTGCAGATCGCAGATCCGCACGGGACGGCGGAGCTCATCCTTCTTGGCGACGCGGCGGCGCTTCTCTCTTCTGCGACCGCGGCGTTCCAGGGCCCACGCGCGGTGGAGCCGGGCTGGGCAGCGGCGCTGCAGGCGGCGGACGAGCGGGCCTTCGCGACGCGCGCGGCGCTCGTCGCAGCGGCAGGTGAAGGGTTGCGCGAGGAGCACGTCGCGCCGCTGCTGCTCGCGGCGCTCCCCGCCGGCGCCTTCCTGTGCGTCGGGAACTCGGGCCCCGTCCGGGATCTCGACGCGGACGTCCCGCCGTCGCGGCGCGCGCTCACGGTGCTCCACCAGCGCGGCGCCGCCGGCATCGACGGGCTCGTCGCAGGCGCGGCCGGCAGCGCGGCGGTCCTCCCCGAGCCGGGCGCGCTCCTGCTCGGTGACGTCTCGCTGCTGCACGACGCCGGCGGCCTCGCGGCGCTCGCGACGCTCCGGCGCGGCTTTCCGGTCGTCGTCGTCCACAACGACGGGGGCCGGATCTTCGAGCGACTGCCGCTCGGCGCGCGGCCCGAGCTCGCCGGGGCCCTCGAGCAGCTCTTCGTCGCGCCGCACGG
>CAYHCR010000695.1:0-3039 GCA_964354895.1 uncultured Myxococcales bacterium
AGAACTCGTACGGCCAGCTCGGCAACGGCGACTGGCGGAACCGCGGCGACGCGCCCGACGAACTCGGGGACGCGCTGCCGCCCGTGGACCTCTAGGCTCGCTACCACCTGCCAAGGGCGGTCCGCGAGTCCGACACCGTCACCAGGCCCGCCCGCGCGGAGAGCGTCAGCTCGTGCGCGTCGGCGAGGTAGCGGTAGCCGACGGCGAAGAGGAGGACGGGCCTCCAGCCGTCGCCGTAGATGCCGCCGAGGCTCAGCACGGTCGGATAGCCCGCCCATACGCCCGCGAGCGGCCGGGCACCGGTCGTGAGGTCCGAGTCCGCGACGCCCGCCGTCACGCCGCCGAGCAGCCACGACTGCGCGGCCAGCCAGTCGACGCGCTCCCACGTCCCGGTCGGGATCCGCTCGCCCGCGTCGTCCACGTTCGGCGGCCCGGGGCGGAAGCTCTGCCCGGCGGCGGCGTGGAGGAAGACCGTCCCGGCGTCCGCCTCCCAGCCGAACACGGTCCCCCGGCCGATCGCGTGGCCCACGGTGGGGCCGCCTCCGATCGCGCAGCCGGTGGAGGTGAGCAGCAGCGCGGCGAAGGCGTAGCGCAAGGTCGGCTCCTGACGAGCGGGTCGCTGCAATCCTGCTCACTTTCGGGAGCCGCGGTCCAGCGATGCCGCTCTTGATCAGAAGACCCCCCGAAAGCCCAGCGTCGGGAGCACGTACGGCACCGCGGAGCCGGGCGTGTCGTCGAGCGACTCCGGAGACAACGTCACGTTCTGCACGTCGACGTAGAAGTCCAGGAGCCAGCCCTCCCAGACGGCGCGCTTGTCGACGCGGAAGTCGACGCGCCAGAAGACCGGGGCGTGGCGCGTCCCTTCGAGGTTCACGGGCCGGCCGCTCTGCGCCTGGAAGCGGCCGCCGAGCTCCCAGTTGCGCGGCAGTTTGTATCCGGCCACGAGCTGAAGCATGTGTCGGCGGTCGAAGTCGAAGGGGCGCCACACACCGTCGACGAGGCGCTCGGCCTTGCTGAGCGTGTAGGAGACCCAGCCGAAGAGCTCTTCGGTCGCCTTCTGTCGCACGATCAGCTCGAGGCCGTAGCCGCGTCCGGTCCTCGACGGGAAGAGATCGAGCGGGCCGGAGCTCGTCTCCTCTTCGATCGGCGGCTCCTCGCCGGGCACCGGCTCCGGGACCGGCTCCGTCCCTGGCTGCGGCTGGTCCTCGGAGGAGTTGAAGGTCAGATCGAAGAGGATCGGGTCCATCCACTGAAAATAGGTCGTCGCGTCGACCGACAGCCCGTGGCGCCACTCACGCTCGACGCCCGCCGACACCTGCCAGCTCGCCAGCAGCCCTTGCGAGAGCGCGAGCTCCTCGAGGCCGGGGATCGGGATGAAGAAGCGCGGCGGCTGGTGGAAGAGGCCGGCGCCGCCCTTCACCCACGTCGTCTGGGCGTCGTCCTGATCGAGCGTGTAGCGGGCGAAGAGCCGCGGATCGACGGCGGGCTGCTCGGTCGCCTCGTTGATCCAGACGTCCGTGCGGACGCCGGGCGTCAGGAGCAGCCGCGGCGTCACGCGCCAGGGCGCGTCGGCAAACATGCCCGCGGAGACGAGCCACGTCTGGAAGCCGTCCCGCCCCGTCTCGGGGCCGGTGAAGAGCTTGCCGGCCAGATCGACGCCGGTGCGCAGCTGCAGCTCGGGCGCGAGCGGCCAGGAGAGGCGCGCGCGCGGCAGGAGCTGGTAGGTCGTCATGTCTCCTTCGGTCGAGTCGATGAGCTGATCGAAGCCGAGCGTCGTCGCGAGCTCCCAGCGCGCGGACTCCGGCTCGCCCTGGCGACGGGAGAGATCGAGGCGGCCGAACAGATACCGCATCTCGATCGCGTCGGTCGCGCCGCCGGAGATCTCGTCGTAGGAGCCGAACGCGAAGATCGAGCCGCCGTCGTTGGGCGTTCCGACGTCGAGCCGCGCCTGGGCGTCCCAGTAGGCGGCGTCGATGTCGTCGGAGAAGAGCCCGAGCAGCTCGCCCGGATAGCCGATGCGTCCGGCGAGCGTGCCGGTGCCGCCGAGGGTGTCGATCGGCCCACGGGCGAGCGCGCCGGACTGCAGCAGATCCATGTCGACGATCAGCTTGCTCTCGCCGGGGCGCGAGGGGCGCGTCTTCCCGTCGACGATTCCGCCGGTGTATCCGCCGTACTCGACCGGAAACGTGCCGGGGTAGAAGTCGATGCGTTCGATGAACTCGGGGTGCAGGACCGAGGGGCCGCCGAGGAAGTGAAAGAGCTGCGGGACCTTCACGCCGTCGATGAGGAAGCCCGTGTTGCCGGGGCTCGTGCCACGCACGATCGGGTAGCCGATCAGCGAGAAGATCTGGCCGACGCCGGGGAGCGTGCTGACGACGCGGAACGGATCGCCGAAGGTGCCCGGCACGTGGTGCAGCTCGCGGCCGGTGAGCGTCGTGCGCGCGATCTCGACGCGATCGCGATCGCCATGCACGGTGGCGCGGTACTCGTCGAAGGCGAGGCGCTCGACGAGCAGGCGCAGCTCGAGGCGCTCGTTGTCTCGCAATACTTCTCGAGAGCGGAAGCGGCGGTAGCCGGGGACGTCGAGCTCGACGAGCGCCTCGCCCGGCGGAAGTTCGAGCGTGAAGGCACCGTCGCGATCGGTGTCGGCGGCGTAGTCATCGTCGCCTGCGTGCGCGACGACGCGGACCGCGGGCATCGGGCGGCGCGTGCCCTTCTCGACGACGTGGCCGGTCAGCTTGGCCGTGCGCGCGGGCCCGGCGTCCGGGGGCGGCGGGGGCGGGGGAACGAAGCGATGCAGGTAGGGGAGCTCGACCTCGACCGGGCGGCCGTCGAGGGTCGCGGGGGAGAAGCGCAGCGCGCGCAGGGCGTCGAGGACGGCGGCGTCGAAGGGCTCGCCGGCGGGGCGCAGGAGGAGCGCCTCGGTGACCTCGCCGGTCGCGGAGATGCGGAGGGAGGCTTCGACCTCGAGGACGGTGGCGGGGGGAGGGGTGTTCGGCGGGAGGCGGACGTCGATCGGGGTGAGGGGGACGGGGGGAA
>CAYHCR010000696.1:0-3038 GCA_964354895.1 uncultured Myxococcales bacterium
CTTCGTCCCCTCGTTCGCGGGGTCTAGCTCGGCGGCGAGCGCCGGGAACGACTCCAGCGCCACCTGGACGCCCGCGGGGTCGAACAGAAACGGGATGCGGTCGGCCGGAGCCATTACATCAGCGTACGGCCAGGCCACGACGCTCCGGCGGGTGGCGGACTCCGGCGACCCCGAACACGAGACGGGCACCACGATCCTCGCCAGAAACACGGCGAACCGCCACGCCGGCTTCGGCAGGAGAGGTCGAGCACGGGCTCGACGTCGTCACATCGCCGCGCGCTGGCCGCCCCGTGTCGTCGAAGCACTAAAGATTTTAGAGTTCTTGCATGTAACGCGAGCGGACGCCACGAGCGCGCGCCCCCGTCGCGTCAGGGCCGGTCGATCCGCACGAGCCCGGCTCTCAGCGCGACGTCGGAGACCAGCTCGAGCCCCGCCCCCATGAAGAGCGATAGCGTCGAACCGCTGCGGAAGCCGACGTCGGCCTCGCTCACGCGATCGCCCCACAGCATCAACGCCCGCTGGGAGTTGAACTGCCGGCTCATCCAGGCGATCCCGTCGACCCTTTCGGGGTACTCGTAGATCGCCTGGGCCCAGCGGGCCGTCTGGCGATACGTGCGCGGCGGCGTGTCGGTGAGCTCGCTCGCCTTCACCCCGGCCCGCAGCAGGCCGAAGCCGTGAAGTTGCGCGAGACGGAGGTCACGCGTCAGCTGGAACCACGAGACCGCGCGCTGCTCGATGCGGGCGAAGGGGAGCGACCGGCGCGCACCCGGCACGAGGTCGTGGAAGACCGTCTCGGCGAATGCCGCCTCCACCGCTTCGCCAGCGTAGAGCGTCGCGACCACGGCGCCCGTGGAGTCGTTGACGGGTCGAAACCGTCCACCACCCGGGGCCGCATTGAATGCCGACGGCGGGCGCGCCAGCGAGTGGACGCGCACGATCTCGGTACCGGCCGGCCAGACCTCCACCGCCAGATCGAGCGGAGCCGGTGGATCGGGGACCCGCGGCACCCCGGTTACTCGGGAACGTCGGCTTCGCGGGCCGCCGCCCCGGCCACGGCGTCCGGGCTGGAGGCCAGGAGGTCGACCGGACGGGCGTCGCCGTCGAGCCAGCCGTTCGGCTGAACGAACCAGAAGGCGATCTCCCAGCCGTGCAGTCCCGCCGCCGCGAGGGCCGCGAGGACGCCTGGCAGCCCCGGCAGCGGCTGCCCCTGCACCGGGTCGAACTGGAATGCCGGGTACAGATCCTGGCGTTTGAACTGCACGCCGAAGATCGCGCCGCGCCCGCTCAGCTTGTGGGCCAGCGCCGCCCGGTTCTTCGCCGTCGAGCCGAGGAGGTCGGCGACCTGCGGGCTCGTGAGCGAGGGCCAATCGGCGAGGAACGCGGCGCGCGCCTCGGCGTTCAGGCGGAGCTGCTCGGTCGTGGCCGGCCCCAACACCAGCGTCGGGCTGAGGGCGTCGATGAGCGACTCAGCTGCCTCGCGATGGGCCCGCGCCAGCGCGACGATCGAGCCCGCGAGGCGGACGTCGCTCTCGTCGTCGGTGATCACGGGAGAGATCGGGTCTCTTCTCGTCGCCATCACCGAATCATAGCACCGTGCCCTGCCGCCTCACCACCGGCCGCTCGCCACCCTCCCGGTACCGTAGACGTCGTGCCCATTCGCTCAGACCTCAGAAACATCGCCATCGTCGCCCACGTCGACCACGGGAAGACCACCCTCGTGGACGCCATGCTCTGGCAGACCGGCGCCTTCCGCGCCAACCAAGATGTCAACGAGCGGGTGATGGACTCGGGCGATCTCGAGCGCGAGAAAGGCATCACGATCCTCGCCAAGAACACGGCGATCCGCTTCGGCGACGTCAAGCTCAACATCATCGACACGCCGGGCCATGCGGACTTCGGCGGCGAGGTCGAGCGCGGGCTGACGATGGTCGACGGCGTGCTGCTGCTCGTCGACGCCTCCGAGGGGCCGCTACCGCAGACGCGCTTCGTGCTGCGCAAGGCGCTCGAGAGCCGCCTGCCGGTGATCCTCGTGATCAACAAGATCGACCGCCCCGACGCGCGCATCAGCGAGGTCGTCGACGAGGTCTACGAGCTGTTCCTCGACCTCGATGCCGCCGAGGACCAGATCGACTTCCCGATCGTCTACACCAACGCGAAGCTCGGGCATGCCACGCTCGATCCGGACGTGGCGGGCGACAGCCTGAAGCCGCTCTTCGAGCTGATCGTCGAGAAGATCCCGGCGCCGACCTACGAGGAAGGCCATCCGCTGCAGGCGCTCGTGACCAACCTCGACGCGTCGCCGTACGTCGGCCGCCTCGCGCTCTGCCGCGTGCGCCAGGGCACGATCCGCCGCGGTGAGCTGATCGCCTGGTGCCGCGCCGACGGCACGATCGACAACCCGAAGGCGCTCGCGGCGCTTGCAAACCGGAATGTGAGCCCCCAGAACAACGGTGCCTTCATCGGCAACCAGTCGTCGGATGGCAACTTCAAGATCGATGTCCCGGGCCTCTACTTCATCGCGATCACCGGCGTCGGCGCGCAGCCGATCGGCAAGCAGAATGCGACGCTCTGGCCGAATCTCGGTGCGTTCGAGGTCGGCTTCGGCGCGCTCGCGCAGCATGTGACCTGGGGCAGCCAGGGCGCGACCGGCGAGTACTCGATCCGCGTGACGGGCATCACGGGCGTTCCCGCGCCGGGCGCGCTCGCGCTGCTCGGACTCTGCGGGCTCGTCGGCCGCCGTCGCCGCTGAAACGCGCGCGGGCCGGCGGAGCCAAGTACAGATCGGCGCTGCCAAGCCCTTCTCGGCCCAGGATCGTGGCTGCGAGGCGCCTTGCAGCGCGCTCGCAAGGTCGCGGCGCGGCATCGGCGCGCGCGAGCAAACCGCTCACGCCGCACGGGAACTGGCTCTTCGGGGCGGACTTTCCCGGCGAGGTGGCGCGGAGGCTCGAAACGGCTCTCAGTCGCGCGCCACGGGTCGCGACGAGAGGTCCTGCGCGGGCGCCACACGGTCCTCCGCCTCGGGAACGATCCGCGGCGCG
>CAYHCR010000697.1:0-3036 GCA_964354895.1 uncultured Myxococcales bacterium
GTGTGCGACACGGGACGGGGGTGCGCGAGCGCCTCTGCGGCCGCCGCGAGCACGTCGAAGAGCCGCCGCTCGAGCCGGACCGACGCGACGCCACGGAAGCGGCAGCTCGCGCCGTCCGCGACCGGGGCGCGGAGATCGACGGCGAGCACCCCGCAGCCCGGGGCGAGCGCGGTGAGGCCGGAGGCGAGATCGTCGAGCGTGCGTGGCTGCGTCGCGGCCTCCGCTCGGCTCATCGGGACCTCCGGGGGGTGCGAACGGGGACGGGCGGCTTCGGGAGCTTCGGGAGCTTCGGCGACGCCTTCGGCGGCTTCGGCGGCTTCGGCGGCTTCGGCGGCTTCGGCGGCTTCGGCGGCTTCGGCGCGCCGAAGAGCCGACCGTCGAGCACCTCGCGCACGAGGGGATCGAAGGCGCGGCCGGGCGGCAGGTTCGAGCCGGGGGCCGCCGTGCAGAGCACCGCGAGCTCGAGCGACGGGAGCGTCAAGAGTGAGAAGGTCCGCTGGACCAGCTCGCCCGCAAAGCTGCGCGGCCAGCGCGCCGCTGCGGCCGCGGTCCCGGCGTCGATCGTCCCGCGCGACTCCGCGCCGATCGCCAGCAGCGCCTCTTCGACGCGGCCGTGCGTCGCGAGCAGCGCCGGGCGCTCGACGCCGTCGATCGTCGCCCGCAGGCGCGAGCGGGTGGCAGCCGCCGCGAGCGCCGGCAGCAGCTCTCCCTGGAGGTAGGCCGCGACCTTCGGACCGGGCGTACACGCGACGCGATCCTTCGTGTGCCACGGCAGGAGATCGAAGCCCGCGATCTGCGCGAGGCGCGGTCGCTCCGGCAGGCCGAGCAGTCGTGCGGCCCACTCCGCGTAGCGACGCCACCACCTCCGCGTCTCGCCCGCGACCTCCCAGGCGCCGACGAGCGTTGAGTAGCGCTCCCCCGCCCGGATCCGCTCGAAGAGCGCGCCGCCGGGCCGCTGCGTCGCGACGGCGGCGGCGGGGTTGTGGCAGAGCACGACCGCGAGCGGATCACCGAGCACGTCCCCGACGAACGGTTCGGGCGTCGCGTCCCACGGGTCCGCGCCGGTGAGCTCCGTGGGGCGCTGGCCGAGCCACTCGCGCCGGAGCTCCGGGCGGCCGTAGGTGATGCCCCGCGCGGGCGCGCCGCCGGCGAGGGCCCCGACCCAGGCGGCCAGCTCTGCGTCCCAGCGCTCGACGAACCGCCGCAAGGCGTGTTCGGAGTTCGGCCCCACGCCGATGGGACCGAGCCCCGCACCACGGGCATCGCGGGTGAGGCGCGTTGCTTTTCCTGCGCTGCCCTTCGGGCTCCGCTCGCTCACGTGCCCCCGCCCCCTGGGCCGACCTGCGCCCCGCCACCGGGACCATGGTCGACGGCGCGGCGTCCGGAATTGCGACAGTCCTGCCATTCCCATCCGAATGGATAGTTTTTTGCTGTCTGTGATCGCTATCTTCTCCCCGAATGACGGGGGTCCGCTCGACACCGTTGCCGGGGCCCCGTGGACTCGGTCAGGTGTGCATCGCACGTACACGGCGGGGAGAGACGGCATGCTGCAGCTGCAGAGCGGGCTCGGGCTCGTGGCGTTCCTGACGCTCGCGTGGGCGCTCGGCCCCGCGCGCAGGCGCCCGGCGCTCCGGCCGCTCGCGTGGGGGCTCGCGCTGCTCATCGGCGGGGCGGCGGTGCTGCGGCTGCCGCCCGTGCAGGCCGCGATGCAGCTCGCGGTGGACGGCGGCGTGAGGGCGCTGCTCGCGCACACGGCGCATGGCACGCGCTTTCTCTTCGCGACGTTCGTCCCGCACCAGCTCGCGGGCGCCGACGGCACCTTGCGCACGATCGCCGGGGAGGTCTCTCCGCCGCTGGTGAACTTCGCCTTCGCCGTGCTCCCCACGCTGGTCTTCTTCTCCGCGCTCGCCGCGGTGATGCAGCACGTCGGCCTGCTGCAGGCGCTCGTGCGCGGCGCCTCGTGGCTCATGCTCCGCACGCTGGGCACGAGCGGCGCGGAGACGGTCAGCACGGCAGCCAACGTGCTCCTCGGGCAGACCGAAGCGCCGGTGCTCGTGCGGCCGTATGTCGCGGCGATGACGCGCTCGGAGCTGCTGCTGGTCATGGTCGGCGGGTTCTCCAACACGGCGGGGGCGGCGCTCGCGAGCTACCTGTCGGTCGCGCCGGAGGTGCCGGGCATGGCGGGCCACCTCGTCGCGTCGTCGCTGTTGTCCGCGCCGGCGTCGATCCTGGTTGCAAAGCTGATGCTCCCGGAGCGCGAGGTCCCGGCCACGGCCGGCCGGCTCGTCTTCGACGACGAGCGCCCCGACGCGAACCTCTTCGCCGCCGCCGCGCGCGGCGCCACCGACGGCCTCAAGCTCGCCTTCAACGTCGCCGCGGTGCTGATCGCGTTCGTCGCCGGCGTCGCGATGCTCGACGCGCTGCTCGCGTGGTTGCCGGTGGGAAGCTGCGCCGGCCTCCCCGCGATCGGTCCGCCCGAAGGCTGCGCGCCGCTCTCGCTCTCCACCCTGCTCTCGTGGCTCATGGCGCCGGCAGCGTGGGCCCTCGGCGTGCCATCCGGGGACACGCTGCGCGTCGCGCAGCTGCTGGGCGAGAAGCTCGTCTTCACGGAGATCGTGCCCTACGTGCATCTGGGCGAGTGGCAACGCTCCGCCGCGCCGCTCTCGGATCGGGCCGCGATCCTCTCCGCCTACGCGCTCTGCGGCTTCGCCAATTTTGCGTCGATCGGCATCCAGATCGGCGCGCTCTCCGGGATGGCGCCGGGGCGCACGGCGGAGATCGCCGCGCTCGCGCCGCGCGCGATGATCGGCGGCGCGATCGCGACGGCGCTGACGGCGTGCGCGGTGGGGCTCTGGATCGGGTGAGGGGCCGCGGGGGACGGGCCGTCTTCTCTCCGTTTGGAGCGATCTGCTTGGCGACGCGCGCGCGCCGGCTATCCATCCGGCGGCGTCGCTCCGCGTCGAGCGCGACCCGTGCTGTCCTGCCGTCGATCTGTGCGGGCACCGTGAGCAACGCCGGCCCGCGCACGAACTCGAA
>CAYHCR010000698.1:0-3034 GCA_964354895.1 uncultured Myxococcales bacterium
CTCGGCTCCACGCAACTCGATCCGGTCACAGGACACATCGAGTATCCGCTCATCCTCACCGACGATAGCTACGCGGCCTACCGCGACCGGCTCGATTCGCTGTTTGCCCACCGAGCGGAGACCGGCGGCAGCATTCAGTATTCCGATTACCAGGCCATCCAGCAGACCGTGTCGAAGTTTGTCGATGCGCTCAAGCAGCGGGTGAAGGATTACCCCGCGGGCGACTACGGCAAGGCCCGCACGTTTCTCGACAGCCTCGCCCACGAAGCGACGATGCCGGCCGGCTGATCAGCGGCGTAGCGTCAGCTCGTGTTTCGCACGCGGTAGAGGATCGGGATCGCCGCGAGGCGGGCGATGCACGACACGACAAACACCGTCGCGTAGGCCTCCCACGTCTCGCCGAGCGCCCGCAGCAGCAGGCCGCCGCAGGCGGCGCCCGCGACCGTCGCGAGCAAGGCAGCCGCGCGCGGCAAGTAGGGACGCAGGCGGGCCAGACGCAGCTACGGCCCGCGGGCCGCTTTGTATCCAATGACGTCGCCGCGGCTCACGGCCCGCGGCGACGTCCGGTCACCGGCAGGTCCCGGCGTCATTGTTGCTTTCGATCGTCGCGACCCCGCGCCAGCCGCCGGCGCGGAGCTGATCGCGGATCGCCTCGGCGTCGCACGTCGGGAGCCGGGCGTTGCGCTGGATGCCGAGGTCGCCGCCGAGCTCGTTGAGCGCGGGCAACGCGAGGCCCGTGAGCTCGGGATTCCCGCCGAGGAACAGCGCGCCGCCGATCGTGCCGAGCGCGGGGAGCTCGAACTGTCGGAGCGCGACGTTGGAGTCGATGAACACGATGCCGTCCGTGCCGGCGAGCCTCGGCAGTGAGAGGTCCTCCAAGCCCTGGTTGCCGTCGAGCTCGAGGCTGCCGACGCCCATGAGCCCGGGCAGCTCAAGTCGGCGGAGCGTCGTGCCGGTGTACCCGATCCGGAACCGGCCGGGGACGAACCCGAGACGGCCGAGGTCGACGCTCGTGAGCCTGGCGTTTCCGACCACGTCGAAGTCGCCGGCGACCGACGAGAGGAGCGGGAGCGCGAGGTGATGGCTCGCGCCGTTGTAAGCGAACCGGAGCGCCCCGACGTCCGCGAGCGAGGGTAGCGACAGCTCCGTCAGCGCCACGTTCTGCTGGACGCTCACGAGGCCGAACACCGATTCGAGCGCCGCGAGGCGCAAGGTCGTGAGCGAGGCTGTCTCTGCGACGGAGAGCCCGCCGAGCGAGCGAATGTCGGGGAGGTCGAGCTCGGTGAAGTCCTGCGCACGCACGATGAGGCCGCCGCGGATCCCCGTGCAGCCGGCCAGCGCGGCCACGTCGGCGCTGTATCGAATGGTGAAGTCGCCCTCCACGACACCGCCCGGACACAGCGGGTTCACGGCGCCGTCGCCGCCGTCGTCCGCAAAATGGTCGTAGCCGCAGAAGCCGTCGGGCGGACAGGCGCTCCCGTCCGAACAGATGTCACCGTCGAGGCACTCCACCACCTCCCAGGCGGGGCAGCCGGCCGACGTGAGCAGGACGAGCGTCGCGAGGAGCGGACGCATCATGCGTCCTCCGGGAGGAAATAGCCGACGAGGACCCCGACCACGCCCACGGCGATCAGCAGGCCCCCCAGCCTGCTCTGCTCCCTGCGCTCCGCGGCGCCGAAGTGCGGTACGGGATCCAGCGATCCGATCCACGCGTCTCCATACATCGCGACGCCTGCCGTGACCGCGACCGCGCCGAGGCCGAACACGACCCATCGCCCCGCGGAGCGCTCCCGCAGCTCGAAGCCGGGCGTCGGCGCCGCCGGAGGGACACGTGTGCGCTCTTCCTCCGGGGTGGGATCGGTGCTCGAAGCAGGAACTCCCGCGGTCTCGGTCGCCGGCGCGGCCGGTCTGCTCGGCGAACCCGCCGGCACACGCTCCGGCTCCCGCGCCGTGTCGACCTCCGACTCCGACTCCGACGCGAGCGGCGGCTCGATGGGCGGGGGAGGGAGCTCCTCGACGCCTTCGAGGGCGGGCGCGGCGACGAGCGAAGGCGGGGCCTCCGCCGCCGCGGCGAGCGCGGGCGGGAGGGCTGTAGAGGTCGCGAGGAGCCCCGCGAGGAGCCGAAGGTGTCGCATCTCAAATCCTTCGTGATGGGGCGCCGCGCCGGGCCGCGGCTGAGGTCGCCCGGGTCTCCGGGCGTCGAGGAACACGTCGCCGCGGGTCACGGTCCGCGGCGAGGTCGCGTCATCGGCAGGTCCCGGCGTCGTCGTTGTCTGCGAGGGTCGCGACGCCGCGCCAGCCGGCGGCGAGGAGCTGATCGCGGAGCGCCTCGGCGTCGCACGTCGGCAGCCGGGCGTTGCGCTGGATCGAGAGCTCGCCGCCGAGCGTGGTGAGCGCGGGCAGCGTGAGGCCGGTGAGCGAGGAATTCCCGCCGACGAGGAGGGCCCCGCCGATCGTGGAGAGTGCGGGCCCTTCGAGCTGGGTGAGCGCGACGTTGGAGTCGAGGACCACGGAGCCCTCGGTGCCCACGAACATCGGCAGCGAGAGGCTCGTGATCCCACCGTTTCCGGCAAGCCCGAGGCTGCCAGCCACCTGGAGCCTGGGCAGCTCGAGCCGCCGGAACGCCGTGCTGGTGCCCGCGATTCGGAGCATGCCGATGACCGTGCCGAGACGGCCGAGGTCGAGCTCGGTGAGTCGGGGATTGGCATACAGATCAAGGTCCCCGCCGACCCACGCGAGCAGAGGGAGTTCGAGCCGGTGGCTCGCGCCGTTCTGTGCGAACCGCAGCGCTCCGACCGCAGTGAGCCTCGGCAGGGTCAGGCCCTTCAACGCGGTGTTCTGCTCGACGTTCAGCAGACGGCTCACCGTCTCCAGCGATTCCAGCCGCACGCTCGTGAGCTCGAACGTGTCCGCGATGGAGAGACCGCGGAGCGAGCGGAGGTCGGGGAGATCGAGCTCCGTGAGGCCGTTCGCACGCATGATCAGGTCGCCCTGGATCGTCGTGCAGCCGGCCAGCGCGGCCACGTCGGCGCTG
>CAYHCR010000699.1:0-3029 GCA_964354895.1 uncultured Myxococcales bacterium
CCGACATCGACGCCGACGGGATCTCGGAGCTCCTCAGTCTCGGCGCCGCCGAACTCCTGCTCGCGACCAACGCGGGCGGTTCGACGTTGTGGAATGCTCCGACGACGATCGCCGTCGCCGGCGCCATCGACGCCGTCGCCGGCGAGCTCGACGGCCTGCCCGGCGGCGATCTCGCGCTCGTCGACGCGGCCGGGACGGTCACGCTCGTCTCCGACGCCCTCGGCATCGCAACCCCCACGACGCTCGCGACGCTCGGCGCCGCGACCGCGGTCGCCGCGCTCGACGTCGACGGCGATGGCGACCTCGATCTGGCCGTCGCGCTCGCCGGGCCTGCGGTCGCGCTGCTCCGCGCCGACGGCGCCGGCGGCTTCGTGCAGGCCGGCTCGCTCGCGATCGCGGCCGCGGGCCCGATCCCCGTCCTCGCCGTCGCGGACGTCCTCGACGCGGATGGTCGCGCCGAGCTGGTGGTCGCCCTCGGCGCCGACGGCCTCGCGATCCTGGGGCCGGCCGCAGAGCTTCCCCCCGTCGTCGACCTCGTCGTCGTCACGCCCGATCCCGTCCCGGAGGGCGCGCCCTTCACGCTCGACGTGACCGCGCGCGCGCCCGAGGTCGGCCAGACCCTCGCCTCCTACGACCTGCGCGACGCGACGAACGCGACGCTCGACGGCCCCGGGCCGTCCGCGACGCTCTCCGCGACCGCGCCGCGGCTCTGTGAGGCGGCCGGCGCCGTGCGGCAGCGCAACTACACGGTGCGGGTGTTCGACGAGGCGGGGCTCTTCGTCGAGGCCCCGGTCGTCGTGGATGTGCAGGAGACGCTCGACGACCTCCCGACCGTCTCGGTCCCCGCCGGCCCCACGACGACGCTCGAGGAGGGCGTCGCCACGACCTTCACCGTCACCGCGGCCGACGATTGCGGCGCGCCGACGGTCACGTGGAGCGCGACGCCCGCCGGCCTGACCCTCTCGCCCACCGGCCTCTCGGTGGAGGTGACGGCGACGGACGCCTGCGGCAGCGCGGCCTACGACCTCATTGCCGACGTGGTCGACGACCGCGGTCAGCCCGGCGCGCAGCAGAGGCTCGCGCTCGTCGTGAACGTCGGCAACGCCACGGTACCCTCGCTGCAGCCGCCCGCCGCGTTCACGCTCGTCGAAGAGCTCGCCGCCGAATGGAGCGTGCCGCTCTCTGCGCCGTGCGGCGTCGCGGGCATGACCTGCACCGCTTCCCTGCTGGAGCTCGACCTCCTCCTCTCGTGCCGGGTCGAGGCCGAACGGCTCGTCGTGAACGTCGACGCGGTCGCGCTCTGCACCGATCTCGTCGACTCGCTCACCGTCGCGCTCGCGGATCCCGCCGGGCCCGTGACCACGGCATCGATCCGCGTCAATGCGGCGGGCACCAACGGACCCGCGCGCTTCGCCGTCGCCACCGCCGCGCCGGTCGCCACGGCGCGCCCCGACGCGACCTTCGAGCTCCGCGCGCCCGCCGTCGTCGACGACGCCTGCGAGCCGCCGCCGTCGTTTCTCTTTGCCGAGGCCGACGGGGCAGGGCGCGCGACGATCGTGCAGGAGGGCGGGCCGCTCGCGATCGTGCAGAACGTGCTTCTGCCCGGCGCCGACCCGTCGCTCGGCTGCCGGACGTCGGCAGTGCTGCACGTCTCGGTCGACGGCTCCGCGCCCTCCGCCACGCTGGGGCTGGCGCTGCCGAGCCTCGACACCACGCCGCCGGTGCTCGAGCCGCCGCCAGCGCCGCAGACGCCCGCTCGCAAAGGCGCGCCCGTCATCCTGACGGCCTCGGCCTCCTACGTCTGCGGCGCCGTGACGCTGGAAGGCTCTCTCTCCGCGCCGGAGCGCGCCACGCTCCGCCGCGTCGGCGACGCCTTCGAGATCGAGCCGGTCGACTGCCGCGCCGACGGCGCCGTCACGCTCACGCTGCAGGCGCGCGATGGCGCCGGGCTGACGAGCCCCGCCGTCGACGTGCCGATCCGCCTCGCCACCGCGCCCGCGAGCCCCATCGTGCCGGCGCCCGTCGAGGTCGCGCTCGACGGCCGCCTGCTCGAACTCCCGCTCGTCGTCACGCCCGGCTGCGGCCGGAACGTCTGCGTCTCGGCCCGCTCGGAGGCCGCCCCGGCGCTGCTCGGCCCGGACGGTCGACCGGCGCCCCGCTGCGCGGACGGCCGGCTCACGCTCCGCCTCGACCCCTCGGAGCAGCTGCGATACTTCCCGCCGAACCATCGCCTCGCGTGGGACGTGCAGGACGAGGCGGGTGGTGCGGCCGAACGGCTCGAGGTGCTGCTGCTCCCGGCCGGCGATCTCGCGACACTCCACGCGGCGATCGCGACGCCGGACGCGCGCCCGGGCGAGGTCGTCGCGCTCGAGGTCACGCTCGCCAGTCGCCTTCCGGGCGCCGTCGAGGCGCCGCTCACGCTCCGGCTCGACGCGGTCGGGCTGCGCGTGCTCGACGACGGCGTCGTCGGCGCGACGCGCACGGAGGCGGACCGCGCGTTCGCGCTCTCGCGGTTGCCCGCGTCGCCCGACCGTGCGCGCGTCACGCTCTGGGCGGTTCGCACGGAAGAGCCGGGTCCGCCACGGCTGCGCGCGCGGCTCTACACGAGCGACGGTCGCCCGATCTCGCCCGCCGCCGACGCAGCGCCGCACGATCCGCCCACTCTCCCCGGGCTCTCCTGCGCCACGTCCTCCGCCGATCCGCCGCCGCTCGCGGTACTGCTCGTCCCATGGCTCCTCGCCGTTCGCCGAAGGAGGCGTTCGTGAAGGCGCTCCACCACGTCGCGATCCAGGTCCGCTCGCTCGAGCGCGCAGAGGCGTTCTACGCGGGGCTGCTGGGGCTCCCGGTGATCGCACGCCGCGCGACGGCCGACGGCGCCCCTCGGTCGCTCTGGGTCGGACTCGGCGACGGGTCGTTCCTCGCGCTGGAGCGCTGCGACGGTGACCGCGCGCCGCAACACTTCCGCGACGACCGGCCCGGCCTCCACCTGCTCGCCTTCCGCATCGACCCGGCCGAGCGCGCGGGGCTCA
>CAYHCR010000700.1:0-3028 GCA_964354895.1 uncultured Myxococcales bacterium
GACCGGCACGGCGCCGGCCGAACCGGATCGCGCGAGGCGCTCGGCGAGCAGCGCGCCGCCAGCCGCGGCGAGCAGCGTCAGCGGCGCCGCGGGGAGGACGATCAGCACCGGAAGCATCGCAGCCAGCGCCCCGAGCCCGCCGAGCCGCAGCGCGACGCGGGCGCGAGGCCCACCGAGCTCGGCGCCGAGGCCCGCGAGCGCCGCGACGGCGAGCGGCGCGAGCGCGGCCGCGGAGGGCAGCGGACCCAGGAAGGCGCCGATCGAGAGGCCGAACGCGGGGAGCGCCAGCAGCGCCGGCGCCAGCGGCGCGCGACCCGACGCAGGAGAGTGGCGCAGCTGCACGATTGCGAGCGCGAAGACGCCCAGCGAGGCCACGAGCGGCGCGCGCGGATCGCCGCCCAGGAAGGAGGTGCCGAGCAGCAGCAGCGCGATCGCAGACGCCGCGCGGCCGAGCACGCGCTCGTGCGCCTCGGCCAGGCGGCGGCCGGCGAGGATCAATCCGGCGAGGTACGGGAGCGTCGTGACAGAGAGAAACCCGCGCGGGAGCGGCTCGGAGGCCCCATAGCCGAGGCCCGCCCGGACGCTCTCATAGAGCCGCATCGCCGGCGCCGGGACCAGCCCGGGCGAGAGTTGCCATGCGACGAGGCCGAGGCCCGCGGTCGCGACGAGGAGCAGGGGACGGTCGTGGCGCTGGGAGAGGCGGGCGGTCGCGATCGCGCCAAGGAGCGCGGCGGCCGAGAGCGCACCGGGAAGCTTTGCTGCCAGGATGACCGCCGGCACGAAGAGCGCGAGCGCGAGGACTCGGGCGAAGCCGAGCCGCTCGCCCGGCTCCTTCGCCCGGCCTCCCTCGAGCGCGGCCAGGAGCGCGAACGCGGCGAGCGCGCCATAGACGGCGACGCCGGGCGCCACGGCGGCGGGGAGGGCGAGCTGGAGCCGGAGCGCCGCCGCCGTCGCGACATAGAGCCCGCCGAGCCCGATCGCGAGCCGCGCCTCGGGCGGCGTCCGACGCAGGCCGATCGCGAGCGCGAGGACCAGCGCCGCGTCGATCGCGATCGCCGCGGCGCCGAGCGGCACGAGCGGGCCGAGCGCGATGACGGGGAGGGCGGCCGCGAGCGCCACCGCCGCGACGCGGGAAGGACTGCCGAACCGGACGGCCGCGGCGCGGAGGATCGGCGCGAAGACCAAGGTCGCGACGGCGGCCGCTGCGACGCAGCTCGCGACCCCGTCATGGCGCAGCTCGGAGGCGGCGATCGCTGCGACCGGGGCGATCGCCGCTCCCGTCGCGAGCAGGGTCCGTCCCGCAGCGACGAGCCCGCGTCGGTCGAAGAGCCACCGGCCGAGCGCCCCGAACGCCGCGCCGTAGACCGAGAGCAGGAGCAGCACCACCCACTTCTGGGCAGCGCCCGGCAGATCCGACCACGACTCCGCGACGAAGTATCCGGAGCCTGCGACGATCAGGAACGCGCCGACGAACCAACCGAGCTTTTCAGCGACGAACGCGCGCAGCCCGTCGGGCTCCGGCTCGTCGCTGACGAGCTCCATCGCCGCCTCGGCGTCCGGGCCCGCGTCGACGAGCACCAGCGGCGCGAGCGAGGCCTCGCCGTGGACGAAGGCCGGCGAAGGTCTGCCACGGGCCTCGTCGCCGACCGCTGCGGCTGGCTCGCGGGCGATCGGCGAGTCGACCGCGGGGCTCGCTGTCGACGGCTCGATGCCCTCCGTGCGTTGCGCCCCCGGCACGAACGCGATCGCGATCGCATCACCGCTTGGCGGCGCGGCCTCCGGCTCCGCCACGAGCGCGCGCTCGAGCAGCGCGCGCTCCCGCCGGACGCCGTCCGCGAGCCGGCGGGCGAACGGCGCCGCCAAGTCGCCCCGCCGCTCCCACTTCGCCAGCCACGCCAGCGCGCCGTCGGTCTGCTGGAGCGCGAACGCCGTCTCGGCCACGGGGCGCGCGAGGAGCGCCGCGCCGCACTTGCCGCACCACTTCGCGTACCCCGCCCGCGGTTCGTCGCAGCGCTCGCAGAACACGGCCCACCTCCGGTCGTCCGCCACACAAAGCACGTTCCATACCCGAGGGGAATCGCCCTTCATTCCGCGCCTTTGGCCCCGCGATCGCCCCGGTCCCCGCCCGCTCTTCGACGACGGTGTGCAACTCTGAACGCCGCCCGTCTAGGGTGCGCCGCGTGTCTACGCGCGTGGTCCTCGTGCTCCTCCTCCTCGCCGGCTGCGCCACACCGCCGCCGCGCCCACCCGCCCGCCCGGCGCCGCCCCCGATCCTTGCGGCGGACGAGCCCGCGCGTCACGCCGCCCGCGCGTTCCTCGACGCCGCGACGGCGCGCGACGGCGACGCGATGCTGTTGCTGCTCTCCGACCGCTGGAGGGCCCGACTCTCGCCTGACCGATTGCTCGCGGATCTCGACACCGGCGGGGCGATCGCGGCCGACCGCCTGGCCCGCGCCCGGCTCGCGCTGCTGCATCCCGCCACGCTCGGGCCAACGGAGGCGCGGTTCGAGCTCGACGCGGAGCACGCCCTGCGCCTCGTGCGGGAGTCCGACGGTTGGAAGCTCGATGAGCTGCCTTGACGGCTCCACCGCCGTGCGGCATCCGTGCGCCGCCGGACGCGCCGCGTTATCCCACGCGCTCTCCGGAGGAGCGCCATGCCCCGACTGACCGAGAAGGACGTCCTCGCAGCCCTCTCCCACGTGAAGGATCCCGAGCTGGGGCGTGACCTCGTCTCGCTCGGCATGATCAAGAACGTGCGGATCGACGACCACGGCGGCGTGAAGTTGCTCGTCGAGCTGACGACGCCCGCCTGTCCGCTCAAGAACCAGATCCAGGCGGACGTGGAGGGCGCGTTGCGTAAGGCCGGCGCGACGGGCGTCGACGTCGAGTGGGGCGCGCAGGTCCGCGCGGGCGCCGGCTACAAGGCGGCCGGCAACCCCATCCCCGAGGTCCGAAACGTCATCCTGGTGGGCGCCGGCAAGGGCGGTGTCGGCAAGAGCACCGTCGCCGCGAACATCGCCTGCGCGCT
>CAYHCR010000701.1:0-3027 GCA_964354895.1 uncultured Myxococcales bacterium
CCGGCCGGCACGAGGGTCGCAGGCCGAAGCGGGTCATGGACGTCTCCCATCCACTCGCCGCCGATCCGGTCCTCGCTGAACTGGGCGAGGTCGTCTTCGACGTCACGACCCTCGCCACCTTCCCGGCGGCGGCGCGGCGGGTCCCGACTCCCGCCCAGCTCGAGCAGGCGAGCTGGGCCGCAGAGCTGCTCACCGCGCGCTCCCGCGCGCACCCCGACGCCTCGATCGCGTTCCCGACGCTGGCGGTGCGGATCCTCCGGATCATGCAGGAGCCCGAGCCCGAGCTGCGCACGCTCGTCGCGGCGATCCACGAGGATCCGGTCGTCGCCGCGCACGTGCTCCGCGTCGCGAACTCCGCGTTCTATGCGCGCGGCATCGAGGTCCGGACGCTGCAGGAGGCGTCGGTGCGGATCGGGCTGCGCGCGATCGCGAACGTGGCCGTCGCGGCCGCCACCAAGGCCGTGCTCGACGACCGCGAGTTCCAGTACCGCCGGCCGTTCGAGCCCGAGTGGAAGGCGATGTGGCACGCCGCGCTGGAGACCGCGACCGGCGCGCGGCACCTCGCGTCGTGGCTCGGAAAGGGCGACCGTGAGGAGGCCTTCCTCGCCGGACTCATGCACGATCTCGGCAAGGTCGTCGCGCTGCGCGCCGCCGGCGAGCTCGTCCATGACGGAGATCTGAGTCCGGAGATCTCTCCGATCGTGCTCTCGACGGCGCTCGAGCTCTGCCACTCGTCGCTCGGCCGCGAGCTGACGATCTCCTGGGGCCTGCCGGGCTACGTCACGTGGGTCTGCGACCGCGCGCACGACGACCTGCCCGAGGCCGGCGCCGCCAACGCGGTGCTGCACGTCGTTCGGATCGCCTCGGCCCTCCAGGCGCTCCGCAGTGACCCGCTCCATCGCGCGAGCGCGGCGCGCGAGCTCTTCACGAGCGCGCACGCGTTCGGGCTCTCCGCGGGCCCGCTGCAAGCCGCCGCCGGCGAGCTCGCCGAGCGGATGTCGACGCTCGCGAACTGAAGCGGCGGGCGCGCTACGGCAGGCCGTCCGGGAAGAGCCTCGTCGCGTGGCGGCGGAGCACGGCCGCGGTGGCCCCGGCGGACGGTCGCTCGAGGCCGAGCTGCCGTGCGAGCGCGACAGCGAGCGATTCGTGCAGCGCTGCGGTCGTGCCCGGCGCGTGCGGCGCTCGACCCAGGGCCAGCGACCGGCGCGCGCGCACCCACGTGGAGGGGTGCCGGGGCGGCGCGGTCGGGAGGCTCGCCCCGCTCGCCGCGAAGGCGGCCGCCGCCCGGAGCGTCGCGATCGCGTCGTCCCGCTTCGGATCGGGCAGCCCGCCCGCCGCGAAGGCGCGCCAACGGAGGAGGGCCCCGGCGGACAGCTCTGCGGCCTCGAGCATCCCGCTCCACGTCCGCTCCTCCCAGAACGTCGCCGCCGCCAGCCGCGAGAGCCGCCGCGCCTCGGCCGGCGAGAGCACGGCGCGCGCGCGGGCCGACGTGATCGCGGCCTGCGCGGTCACGAGCGGCACCGTCAGCGGCCGGAAGTCCCACTCCGCGTCGGCGTGCAGCAGCGCCACGTCCGCGTCGTCCGTCCGGCGGCCGGCGTGGTACCCGTCGAAGATCGCGCCCACGCCGACCATGCCGTGACCCTGCAGCTCTGAGGCCCGGAGCGCGCCCATGCTGCCGCCGCCGAAGAGCGCCACGCCCTCGTTCATCGCGTCGAGCAGCTCGTGGTGCCAGACGCTCGGCACCGCGCCGAACACGCCGTCGACGAGCGCGATCGCCCGCGGTCGCAGGCGCAGCGCGTGCCAGACGTCGCCCTGGCGCGCGGGCGGCAGCACCCGGCACGGCGCCAGCGCGCGCGCCTGCTCGGCGGGCAGGGACGGACCGAGGAACGCGACGAGCGGCGTCGTCACAGGAGCCCCGAGATCGCGAGGCCCGGCACGATCGCCTTGCCGACGTGCAGCACTGCGCCATCGTCCGAGAGGGGCGCCCAGCAGACCTCGGAGTGGCCGGAGGCCGCGAGCCGGCGGACGAGCGCGCGGACCGGGTCCGGGCCGGGAGGGACGTCGCGCGGCGGCTCACCGACGGGCGCGAGCCGGTCGATCCAGCCGACGAGCCGGGCCACCTCTGCCGGCGCCGCGGCCTCGACGTCGTCGCGCGCGCCGTGGATGTCGGTCAGGCGCGACTGCGCCGCCTCGCGGAGCGCCGCGAGCAGCGCGTCGTCGAGCGACCAGCGGGCCGCGTAGCCCGCCGTGAGCGGGATAGCGCCCCCGCGCCGGTCGACGATCACGGCGGCGGCGACGGGCAGGCCGATCCGGCCCTTCCAGCCGCAGAGCTGCACGGTGAAGCCGCCGCGCTCGATCGTGCGGACGAGCTGCGCTGCGCCCGGGGCCGCTCGCGCGAGGGACGGGCCTCCGAGCGCGAGCGCCGCCAGCCGCGCGCGCGTGAAGCCCTGCGGGAGGGCGGTCTGCAGCTCGTCCCGCTCGATCGCCTCGAGCAGGCCGTGCGCGCACGCGGCCGCAGGGGAGGGATGTGCGCCCATGCCGTTGCTGCTCCAGCGGAAGGGCTGCACGCCCGGCAGCGCGGCGTCCGACGGCGGGCAGAAGAGCGCGGCGGCGGGCACGAGCCGCAGCGCGCCGTCCGGCAGGTGCAGCGCGGGCCACCACGAGAGCCGCACCTCGGGCGCGACGAGCGCCGGCGCGATCGCCGCGCCGCCGGAGCCGAGCGCGGCGGGATCGAGCACGGCGCGCTCGCCGAAGCGCCGCACGAGCTCGCGCCGACTGCCGTAGACGAGCCGGGTCGGATCGGGCCGCTCCGCCGCCGCGAGCTCCGCGGCCTCGGCGATCGCGCCCCGCGCGGCGTCGCGGAAGGAGGCGCCCTTCCCGTTGCAGACCTGCACGACGTGGCCGCCCGGCCGGATCGCGGCGGCGACCTCGACGCCGGCCCGATCGAGCGTCGTCACCCTCGCGACGCGCGAGATCCCGAGCGCCGCGAGCGCCTCGACGGGGAGGCCCGTGAGGCGCGCCACGCGG
>CAYHCR010000702.1:0-3027 GCA_964354895.1 uncultured Myxococcales bacterium
GCGCGGGGTCGGGAGCGCGATCGTCGCACCGCTGCTGCTCGGCGGCTGCTTCCTCTTCGGCGAGGCGCCCAGCGAGGAGGCGCCCGCGTGTCCGGCGGGGACCATCGAGGTCGACGGCGCCTGCGAGCAGATCTGCGACCCCGCGACCGAGCTGCCGGAGGGCGATGGCTGCGTGGCGTGCGACCCGTCGTGCGAGGGAAAGCGCTGCGGGGAGCTGAGCGGCTGCCGCACGGCCTGCGACGGAGCCTGCTTCGTCTGGACCAAGCTCGAGCCCGTCGCCGCCGCGAGGCCGCAGGGCCGGGGTCGCGCCTGCTTCGTCCACCTCCCTGACGCCGAGGGCGGCTCGTTCCTGCTCGCCGGCGGCTGGCACAGGGATCGCCAGCAGGATCGAGGCGGCGATCGCAACTATCTGCAGGCGGAGGGGACGTGGGTGCTCGAGGGGCGTCTCCCCGCGGAGGCGTCGTGGCGGAGGCTCGACGACGCGCAACTCGTCGGCGCCGATGATCCGGCGGAACTTCCGCTGCGGGACGCGACGTGCGCCCGGCTGCCCGACGGCCGGGTCGTCGCGTTCGGGCAGGCCGAACGAGGGGAGGTCGGCGAGCTCGTGGGAGATCCGCCGGCGAAGGTCTACCTCTGGGAGGGCGGCGCGTTCCGGCTCGCGGACGCGCCGAGCCAGCAGGGCGCGCCGCGCCGGAGCGGTGGCACGCTCGTCGTCGGAGAGCTCGGCTCGGTCGACTGGTGGTTCGGCTGCGGTCCGGACCAGCGCTCGACCGGTGAGATCTGCTCGTGGCGCGAGGGCGAAGGCTTCTCCTGCCGGCCGGGGCCGGTCTTCGAGCGGGAGATCGAGGTCGAGGGTGGGACGGAGATCGTGCGACTGCGAGGGGCCAGCGTCGCGCGCGATCGATCGAGCGACAAGCTCCTCGTCCAGGGCGGCGCCTACCGATTCGACTCCTCGTGCTCGACGGGGACGGACTGGATCCATGGCGGCGAGCTCAACGGGACGGCGTGGCTGGTCGCGGCGGATGGGACGTACGAGGCGCTCGCGGCCGGACCCACGCCCCGCGATGCGCAGCGCGCGGTCGCCGGGCCGGCTGGCGTGGTCGTCGCAGGGGGTGCGGACGCCTCGGCGAGCCCGACCCAATTCCCGGAGCAGACGTGCTCGTTCGACGAGCAGACCTGGCGCTGCCACAACGATTGCCAGAACACGGACGAGGACGTCGACGGCGAGCGCGAGTGGAGCTGCCGTCCGGCGACCGACCCCTGCAACGGGACCCCCGCCGCGAACGCCGCGTGCGGATTTCCGACCTTCGGAGATCCCTCCTTGGCCGCGAACGACGAGGCCTACGTGCTGCTCGCGGGCTGGTACGACGATGCGAGCCCGTACGCGGGCTGGGTCTACATGCGCCGTGATCGACTCGTGACGCCGGGGCCGTGACGGACGCCCGGCGTCCCCCGGCGCAGGAGCGCGCCGTTCACCGAGCGGCGCCGAGGTCGCCTGGGGCGCTTCGCGAAGCGCCGTCCTGCACCGAGTAGGCTCCTGGCGCATGTCCTTTCGGGCCTGGCTGGCGATCCTCCTTGCGACGTCTCTGAGCGGGTGCTTCCTGTTCGGGGCGGAGGCACCGCCCGCCGAGGCGCCGACACGCTGCGGACCGGAGGAGGACGAGTTCGAGGGCGCGTGCATCACGAGCTGCGGGGAAGGCCTGCAGCGCGACGCGGCGGGCGAATGCGTCCTGCTCTGTCAGCCGGACTGCGAGGGCAAGGCGTGCCTCGCCGATGACGGGTGTGGCGCGCCCTGCGCGGCGGACTGTGTCCGCGTGGCCCGCGTCGCGGTGACCCCGGCGCAGGAGCTGGCGCTGCAGCGCGACGCCGCGTGCGTGGCGTTCGACGCGCCCTCCGGTTCGTTCCTCCTCTACGGCGGACGGCGCAACACCAACGACCGGACGACGATCGGGCCGGGCCTCTGTAGGCTCCCGCGCGGGCCGGACGATCTGGTGCCGGTCGAAGGGGGCGAGCAGCCGCAGTCGACCGCCTGCGGGCTGCCTCGCGCGTGCTGGGAGAGCAGCTGCGTCGTGCCGGAGGGCTGGGAGAACACGAGCAGCTGCGAACACTGCAGCTTCGAGGACCTCTGGCGGCTCGCGCAGGACGGCGACGGCGTCTGGTCGTGGTCGAAGCTCGCTGTGACGCCGGAGCAGCCCTCCCCGCAGGATCTCGACGGCTGCCTCAGCCTCGGGGGCGGCGGGGTGGGCGTGCGGGGCACGGACTTCTTCGGGGTCCGGCGATCGTGGCGCTGGGACGGCGAGAACCTCCGCGTGCAACCAACCGACGATCAGCCTCCCCCGCCGCTCGAGCCCTACCGCGCGCGGAGCAGGCACCTCTGGAGCGGGGTCGGTTGTGCGGGCGGTGCTCCGTGCGAGCTGCTGATCGGCGGCTGCGGGGGGCTCACGGACGACGGCGCTCCGATCGTGACCGATCTCGTCGTCCCCTCCGTGACCCGCGTCGAGGTGCCGCAGCCGCCGTCGCTCACGATCCCCGAGGCGATCTGGCTTGCTCGCATGGATCCCGCCGCCGTCGCGACGGGGGACGCCGTCTGGGTCTATGGCGGCGCGGAACGTCACGGCACCTGCAACCAGTTCTTCGAGCCGGGGAGCCGCGTGCTCGGGGATCTCCTCCGCTGGGACGGGTCCACGTGGGAGCGGTTGGACCTCCCGGCCGGCCACCCGATGAACCCCCGCGAAGGCGGCAGGCTCGGCGCGCTCGGGGAGCGGATCGTCCTGTTCGGAGGCCGCCTGACGGCCGGACGCAGCGGCAAGGACGAATACCCGGCCGAGCTCTGCGAGACGACCCAGGCGCCCGCGTGGGCCTGCCGCTACAGCACCCGCAACGCGAGCGCCGAGTTCCGCGTCGGGACGCCGACGGACGAGGTGCTGCCGCAGCCTCGCTTCGGCCATGCGATGGCGAGCGGAGTGGACCGGGACGGCCGGCCCGTCATCGTGAGCTTCGGCGGGTCAGAGGCCGCGGAGCGGGGCG
>CAYHCR010000703.1:0-3024 GCA_964354895.1 uncultured Myxococcales bacterium
AGGCGCTGCGGGCGCGCCTCGCGCATGTCCACGCCGAGACGCCGATCGATGTCTTGCTGCCCACGCTCGACTCCGAGCTCCCGTCGATGATCGCGCTCGCGCCGGAGCTCGCGGCACAGGGCATCGGGACGTTCCTGCCGACGAAGGAGCAATTCGACCTGCGCAGCAAGGCGAACCTCGCCGAGCTCGGCCGCAGCGCCCGGCTCGAGGTGCCGAAGTCCAAGGCTATCTCCAGCGCCGAGGAGCTCCTCCGGATCCATGAAGAGGTGCCCTACCCCCTGATGGTGAAGGGTGTGTTCTACGGCGCCGAGCTCGCGCGCAACCTCGACGAGGCGCTCGCGATCTTCCACCGCACCGTCGCGAAGTGGGGCCTCCCGGTCATCGTGCAGCAGTTCCACGCGGGCGAGGAGTACGACGTCGTCGCGGTCGGCGACGGGCGCGGGGGACTGGTCGGCGCGGTGCCCATGAAGAAGCTGATGCTCACCGACAAGGGCAAGGGCTGGGCGGGCGTGGCCGTGCGCGACGAGGCGCTGCTCGAGATGACGGCGCGGTTCATGTCACACACGAAGTGGCGGGGCCCGTGCGAGGTGGAGGTCCTGCGGACCCACGACGAGCAATACTTCCTGATCGAGGTCAACCCACGGTTCCCGGCGTGGTGCCACCTCGCGGCGGGCGCGGGCCAGAACCTGCCGGCCGCCGTCGCGCGGCTCGCGGCCGGCGAGCCCGTGGAGCGCATGCGCGACTACCGGGCCGGCACGATGTTCGTCCGCATCTCGCTCGATCAGATCACGACGCTCGAGCGCTTCGAGGCGCTCGCGACCCATGGCGAGTGGAAGCCCGCCGGAGACGACCATGTCCCTGCCCCGCTATGAGCGCCCGACGCTGATCCGCCACCAGGCGGGTCTGATGAACAAGTTCTCGCGCGTCGCCTCCATGCAGCCGCTCTCGTCGATCGACGGCGTGCCCGTGGCGCAGCTCCTCGAGCAATTCGGCTCGCCGCTCTTCGTCTTCAGCGAGCGCACGCTCGTCGCCCGCCACCGCGAGCTCACCGAGGCGCTGACGCGGCGGATCCCGAAGGCGCGGCTCGCGTGGAGCTGGAAGACGAACTATCTGGACGCGATCTGCCGCGTCTTCCAGCGCGAGGGCTCGCTCGCGGAGGTCGTCAGCGAGCTGGAGATGGACAAGGCGCTCCACCTCGGGGTGCCGGGCGAGCAGATCCACTTCAACGGCCCATACAAGCCCGAGGCCGCGCTGGAGAAGGCCTTCCGGGTGGGCGCGAAGGTCCACCTCGATCACTTCGACGAGCTCTCGCTGGCGGAGAAGGTCGCGAAGCGGCTGGGGCTCCGGCCCAAGATCGCGCTGCGGCTGAACATGAGCGTGCCCGGCACACCGGCCTGGACGCGCTTCGGGTTCAACCTCGAGAACGGGCAGGCGGACGACGCCGTGCGCCGGATCTTGTCTGGCGGGCAGCTCCAGCTGGCCGGGCTGCACTGCCACCTCGGCACGTTCCTGCAGGACGTCGACTCCTACCGGCAGGAGGCCGGCAAGATGAGCGACTTCGCCAACAAGCTCGCGAGGGAGCACGGGATCTTCCTTGATTTCCTGGATCTCGGCGGCGGCTTCGCCTCCCGCAACACGCTGCACGCGCAATACCTGCCGGGCGAGCAGCTCACTCCCTCGTTCGCGCAGTACGCCGAGGCGATCTCCGAGGGGCTCGCGCGGCTCTCCTACCCGGCCGAACGCACCCCTGCGATCCTGCTCGAGACCGGCCGCGCGCTCGTGGACGAGGCCGGATACCTGATCTCCACGGTCCACGCGAACAAGCGACTGCCCGACGGCCGCCGCGCGATGGTGCTCGACGCCGGCGTGAACACGCTCGTCACGGCGGCCTGGTACCGGCACGACGTCGTGCCGGCGCAGCCCTTCTCGGGCACGGCCGAACCGACGATCATGTTCGGGCCGCTCTGCATGGCGATCGACGTCGTGCGGGACAACCTCCTCTTCCCACCCATGAATCCGGGCGACGCGATCGTCTTCAAGAACGTCGGGGCCTACAACGTCACGCAGTGGATGCAGTTCATCGTCGCGCGGCCTGCGGTGGTGCTGATCTCCCGCAAGGGGGAGCCCGCGATCATCCGCAAGCGGGAGACCGTCGAGACGCTCCTCTCGCAGGAAGAGCTGCCGACGTGGCTGCGCTAGGCGCCCTCCCCGCGCTCCTGCGCTCGCCCGCGCTCCTCCTCTTCGCGGAGCGACCGAGCGTCGGCGCCCTGGTGCTCGCGGCCGCCTTCGTGCGTCCGTGGGTCGGCGCGTTCGGGCTGCTCGCGGCGGCGGTCTCGCTGCTCGCGAGCCACGCCATGGGGCTCGCGAAGGAGGCCACGGAGCGGGGGCTCTACGCCTACAACCCGCTCCTGGTCGGGCTCGCGCTCGGCGCGTTCTTCGAACCCTCCCCCACGCTCGTGGCGCTGACGCTGCTCGCCGCGGTCGGCACCGTGCTGCTGCAGAGCGCCCTGGAGTCGACGATCGGCGCGACGCTGCGCCTGCCGGTGCTCGGCCTCCCGTTCGTGCTCGCCACGATGGCGCTGCTGCTCGCCGCGCCGCTCGTGCCGGCGCTGCGCCCCGCCGCCGCGCTGCCGGGGCTCTGGCCGGCAGGTATGCTGGAGCAATACTTCACGGCGCTGGGCGCGATCGTCTTTCAGCCGTCGCTCGCGGGCGGGATCGTGATCTTCGCGGCGCTGCTGCTGCACAGCCGGATCGCGGTCGGGCTCTCGGCGCTGGGATTTCTAAGCGCGGCCGCCGTGCTCGCGCTCGTCCCGGGGCTCTCGGACGGCGCGCGCCTCGCGATCGCCTACAACGCCGTGCTGACCGCGCTCGCGCTCGGCTGCGTCTACTTCGTGCCGCAGCGCTCCACCCTCGCCTTCGTCGCGCCCTTCGCGATGCTCACGGGGCTCGGCGCTCTCGGGCTCGCGGCGCTCGTCCACCCGCTCGGCCTGCCGATGCTCGCGCTCCCCTTCCATCTTGCGCTCT
>CAYHCR010000704.1:0-2695 GCA_964354895.1 uncultured Myxococcales bacterium
CGATCAGGCCACGCTCGAGCAGCACGGCGCGCTCGGTGTCGCGGTCCGCGTAGCCGATCGAGACGCGGACCAGGAAGCGATCGAGCTGCGACTCCGGCAGCGGGTAGGTGCCCTGCTGCTCGAGCGGGTTCTGCGTCGCGACGACGAGGAAGGGCCTGGGCAGCGGCCGCGTGACGCCCTCGAGCGAGACCTGCCCCTCGCTCATCGCCTCGAGCAGCGCCGACTGCGTGCGCGGCGGCGTGCGGTTGATCTCGTCCGCGAGCACGACGGCGTGGAAGATCGGCCCCGGCCGGAAGTGAAACGTGCCTCCCGCCGCGTCCCAGGTCGAGACGCCGAGGATGTCGCTCGGGAGCAGATCGCTCGTGAACTGGAGGCGCGCGAACGGCAGCGCCAGCGACCGGGCGATGCCCTGGGCGAGCGTCGACTTGCCCACGCCCGGCACGTCTTCGATCAGCACGTGGCCGCGGGCGGCGAGCGCGACCAGCACGAGCTCGACCTGCGCGCGTTTGCCGCGCAGCGCGCGCTCGATGTTGTCGGCGAGGCGACCCCCGAGCCCGCGGGCTTCGGCGGGGGAGAGGAGGGCGTGGCTTTCGCCGTTGGGCGTGGGGGTGGGCGTCACGGGCGCGGAGTCTAACGGCTCGCTCGATCCGGCGCCGATTCTCGACGCAGGGTGCGCGGACGTGGGACAAACGCCCGCATGACGCGCGTCTTCGTGGTCCACGAGGGCAAGCTCCGCGAAGGCGGGCTGCCCCTGCTCGATCTGCCCGGCCCGCACTGGATCGACATCGGCCAGCCGACCGAGGCCGACACGCACTGGCTCTCGACGCGGTTCGGCTTTCACGCGCTCGCGCTCGAGGACTGCCTCCACCTCGACCAGCGACCCAAGCTCGAGGAGTACCCCGGCTCGCTCTTCGTCGTGGTGCACTGCTTCACGCGCGGGGCGAGCTGCACGGACCTCACGCTGCACGAGCTGCACTGCTTCCTGACGGACCAGGTGCTCGTGACGCTGCACGCCGACGCGATCCCGGTGCTCTCGGAGATCCAGCGGCGGCTCGGCACGGACGCCTCGGTCTTCTCGCGCGGCCCCGACGCGCTGCTGCACCTCGTCTGCGACGTCGTCACCGACGCGAACCTTCCGCTCGTGGACGACATCCACGAGGAGATCGAGGCGCTCGAGGAGCGGGTCTTCTCGCACGGCGACCGCTCGGTGCTCTCCAACGTCTTCGAGCTCAAGCGCACGCTGCTGATGCTGCGCCGCACGCTCGCGCCTGCGCGGGACGTCTACGCCGCGCTCGCCCGCCCCGGGCGCGTGAGCGATCGGAACGCGCACTACTACCGGGACGTCTGGGACCACGTCGTGCGGCTCACGGAGTCGATCGACGCCGCGCGCGAGCTCCTCTCGGACGTCACGAACGTCTACCACTCGGAGCTCGGCAACCGGACCAACGACGTCATGAAGCGGCTCGCGCTCTTCTCCGCGCTGCTGCTCCCGCTCACGTTCCTGACCGGCTTCTTCGGGATGAACTTCGAGGACATCCCGTACAAGGAGCACTGGCTCCTGACCGGGAGCTTCGTCGCGATGCTGCTCGCGCCGCTCGCGACGGTGCTCTTCTTCCGCTGGAAGCGCTGGCTCTGATCAGCTCTTCGTGACGCGCAGCACGACGATCGGCGGCAGCCGCACGCGCTCGAAGCGATCGAGCCCCGCCGCGTGGCAGAGCGAGCGCAGCGTCTCCTCGGAGTGGCGGTGCAGACCGAGCCGCGCCTCGACGCCGTGCAGCGCGCCGGCGTCGTCGCCCGTGACGGTCGCGCAGACGAAGCGGCCGCCCGGCTTGAGCACGCGCGCCACCTCGCCGAGGACCGCGCGCGGATCCGGGTAGAGGTGGAAGGCGCCGACGTTCAGCACGGCGCCGATCGTGCCGTCGAGCATCGGCAGTCGCTCGCACTCGGCTCGCAGCAGATCGACCGCCGCGTTCTGCTCGCGCAGGTGGTGGACCGCCTCGTCGAGCATCGCGAGCGAGAGATCGACGCCGATGACCGGGCCGCAGCTCGGATCGAGCGCGAGCCGCCGGGCGTGGGCGCAGGTGCCGCAGGAGAGATCGAGGATCGGCGCGCCCGGCGGGGGATCGAGCAGCGCCTGGACGAGGAGCTGCTCGGAGTCGAAGTCGAGGCGCGCGCGCGCGAGCAGCGTGAGGAAGGCGGAGCGCACGCCGCGGTCGTAGACGCGGGCGACCGCGCGGCTGCTCAGCAGGCGCTGCGCGGGCGTCGGATCACCCGCGATGCTGCCCTGCGCGGCGAGATCGAGGATGCCGTCGGCGAGCGGGAAGACGCTCTCACACGCGGCGCAGCGGATCGGCCCGAACTCCACGGCCGGCCGGTCCCCCGGCGCGACGAGCGGGCCGGAGAGGCAGCGGGGACAACGCAGGAGCGAGAGGGTCGAGCGGCGCATGCGGGAGCGGCAGCGTATTCCGCCGGCGCAGGTGCCGCCACGAGAAGCGGCGCCCTCCGCCCCGCCCGGGCCGCCTACGCCAACGCCTCCGCCGCGCGCAGCTGCGCGCGCCGCCGTCGCTTCGCCTTCTCCAGGGCCTCCGCCAGGTAGCGGCCCGTGAAGCTCGCCTTCACCTTCGCGACCTCCTCGGGCGTGCCCTCCGCGATGAGCAGCCCGCCGGCCGCGCCGCCCTCGGGCCCCACGTCGATC
>CAYHCR010000704.1:2705-3020 GCA_964354895.1 uncultured Myxococcales bacterium
CCGCGTCCACGAGCCGCGCGAGCACGGCGAGCAGCTTCTCGATGTCCGCGAAGTGCAGCCCCGTGGTGGGCTCGTCGAGCACGTAGAGCGTCTTGCCCGTCCCGACGCGCGCGAGCTCGCGCGAGAGCTTGATGCGCTGCGCCTCGCCGCCCGAGAGCGTCGGCGAGGGCTGGCCGAGCCGCAGGTACCCGAGCCCCACGTCCTGCAGCGTCTGCATCACGCGCGAGATGTCTCGGAAATTCCCGAAGTGTTCGGCCGCCTCCCGCACCGACAGCTCGAGCACCTCCGCGATGTGTTTGCCCTTGAAGCGAACGC
>CAYHCR010000705.1:0-3016 GCA_964354895.1 uncultured Myxococcales bacterium
GACGAATTCAAATTTCGGATCATAACGGGGATACGACTCCGGCTTTGCCGAATACATTCTATGCGCGAGCGCAATTCCTAGGTGGCGATGTGCGGAGTCGGTCAACCAAACGTGATCGACATCCAGCCGAAGTCTGTACTTGGGAAGCGAAGAGGGATCAAGCTCCACTTCCTTGATGACCGTAAGCACGTTCGATGCGGGCGGCCGAACGTTCCAAATCAGCGTTCCTAGAAATGCAACAGGTGCCACGCCTTCGAGTTCTCGCCCGAGAAGTGTGTTAGCGATGGATTCAATCTTCGCCGGGACCTGGAGTAAGTTGTTGGCCGAATCTCTGCCACGCTGGATATCCGGATCGATCTGGATGAATGAGTCCGGCCGAAGACGAAATCGATCGGTTCGTCGTGAGCCAGCGCGATCGACGCCCATCATGCTGTTGAGTTGCGCAGCTGTGAGCGTCGCGATGTAGCGCGGGCGAACAGTTGCGTCGCTGTTGCCCGTGTTGTTGATCTCGCCTAGAAGTCGCAGCGTAACGTCCACGAGTGTCTCCGGTGATGTGCGGACTGAACCGCATGGAATCAGGTGGCTGCAAAAGTTACCAGAAGAGGCGCCAAAGCACAACCGCTCCGCTACCCCGCACAGCTCACATTCCGCACAATCCACCGCACCAGCGGCGCCGCGCTCACCGCGCGCTGCGCGAGCCACTCGACCAGCTCCGGGCTCGTGCGCACCTTCACCGGGATCGCCCCCCATCCCACGATCAGCCCCTTGTTCTTCAGCAGCGCCGCCCGCGGGTGCGCCGGATCCACGCCCGCCGGCACCTTCTTGAGCGCCTCCCGCGCGTCGATCGTCGCGCCTGCGTCCAGCAGCGGCTGCAGGAGCTTCACCAGCTCCGGCCCCTTCTTGTCGTCCAGCACCGCCTCGCGGTAGGCGGCGAGCTGCGGCCCCGCGAGCCCATACACGCCAGCCCCAGCGAAGCTGTCCGGCCCGAGCTGCACGTAGATCGCCGCAGGCGCCTCGGTGACGACCGGCCCCGGCGCGACGGTGACCATGCCGGAGAGGTGGTCCTTGTAGGGCCGCTTGTCGTTGCCGAAGCGCACGTCGCGGAAGAGCCGGAACACCTTTCCGGGCGGCAGCGTCTGGCCGGGGAACTCCGGCGCGAGCCGATCGCGCAGCTCGCCGACGAGCGCCTCCATCGGCTCGACGCAGAGCCGGCGGAAGTCATCCTTGTTGGCGTGATAAAACTCCCGCTCCTGCTGCTCCGCGATGGCGGCGAGCAGCTGCAGCCCTTCCTTCGAGACGCCCCGGAAGATCGGCCGCAGCGTGAGCCCCTCGGGCAGCTTCCTGGGCTTCGCGGTCACCGGCTCCGCAGCCGCCGACTTCGCGAGCACCGCCTTCGCAGCCTTCGCCACCGCCGGCTTCGCCGCGACCGGCCTCTTCGCGCCCGCCTTCGCCGCGACCTTCGGGCCCCCCCGCTTCGTCCTCGCGCTCATCGTCGTCCCTGCTCCGGAAACGCAAGGTTCGCGCAGCGGCCGTCGCGGCAGCCCGGCTGCATGGCGACGCGCTCGCACGTGGCATTCTTCGGGATCGAGTCCGCGCACGCGGCCTTCGTGTCTCCGAGGAGCGCGCGGTAGCTCGCGGCGGCAGCGCCACCGACGTCAAAGCCCTTCGGCAGCGCGACCCCGGGCGCACACGGGTACGCCCGCAGCTCGAAGGCCGCGCAGTCCGCGTCCACCGCACACGTGTTCGGCAGCGCCTCGAGCGCGACCTCCAGCCGCGCGACCGCTCCCTTGCAGTCGCCCGCCGGCCGCTCCGCGAGCCCGAGGTCCGGCTTCGCGCCGCGGTACTCCGGCCGACGCACCGCCTCCCGCATCCGCTGGAACACATCACGCGTGGCGCCGATCGCCGCGCGGTTGGCGGCGAAGGAGGGCATGGAGGTCTTGGGGTCGGTCAGCATCTCGTAGGAGACCTTCGACGCCTTGCCGCCGTCGGCCGGCTCGATCGTCCAGGAGCCGCGGATGAGCGAGAGCCGCACGACGCCCTTCACCTCCGGCACGCGCGGATCGGAGACGGCCTTCACGGAGAGCCGGAAGCCGCCTTCGCCCACGCGAGTCATCGTGCCGTCCAGGACATAATCGCGCGCCGAGACGACCGGCGGATCGAGCCGCTGGTAGTAGCGAAGGACATTGCCCTTCTTCTCGATGAGGCGCGCCTCCACGGTGTGGGGCCGGTTGCGCGTCATGTTCGGCACGTCGATGAGCGCCGCGAACACCTCTGCAGGCGGCGCGTCGAAGCGGCCGACCGCGCGGACCTCCTTGCTGTCGATCCCCTCGATCGGCCGCGTCCAGACCGCCACGCCGTCGTCGGTGCCCTGCTCGTCCCAGGGGGCGGCGACGAGCATCGCCAGCAGAATCGCGGCGGTCATGGCGTCACCTCGCAGAAGCGCACGGGCGGAAAATTCGGCGGGACGTCACACACCCCGACCACGCCCCCGCAGATGGCCGTACACAGGTCCGGCGTCCCGGCCGGCATCGCCTCGGGCGCCGCCCAGACGCCGGTGAAGGCCGTGGCGCCGCCGTCATACGCGAACTCGTCGGGCGTGCCCGGGTCGAGGACGGCCGACGTGAAGGTGAGCGTGCCCTCGAGCCGATCGTGGCCGTCGTCGGCCGTGACGATCTTCCCGGAGAGGATCGCGTCGCGGATCTCGAACGTGAGCGGGCCGACCTTCAGCGCGACGGTGACCGGATCGGTGTCAAGAAAGCGCTCGCCTTCATCCGACAGCGTCACGAAGCCGCCGATGTGCAGCGCGAAGCCCTCGTCCGAGTCATCCAGGTGCAGCCCTGCGGGATCCAGCGTGTTGCGGGGGAAGCCGGGGTTCTCGTCGCCGTCGGCGCCGACGAGCGCGAGGTTCCCGTCCTCGAGCACCGCGACGTCGGAGAGCAGCGTCAGCACGACGGGCAGGGGGCTCGTGAGCTCCGCGACGATCACGTAGTTGCCGCGCTCAAACGCGACGGGCGCC
>CAYHCR010000706.1:0-3015 GCA_964354895.1 uncultured Myxococcales bacterium
GCGACGGAGCGCCGCCCAGCCCGGCCGCGCTGCCCCTGCTGGCCGCAAAGCTGCCCTCCGCCGCGAGCGTCGGCCAGAGCGCCGCGCGGGCGATCGAGGCGCGTGCCTCGGCCGCCGCGGTGGCCGCGCGGGCGATCGAGACCGACGGGTGGTCGCGCTCCGCGGACGTCCGGCACTCCTCCAGCGTCAGCGCCGGCACGGCGGTCGGGAGCAGCAGCAGGATCAGCGTGGCAGGCGCGCGCATGAGGGCTGGGAGACGTAGCGGTGACCGGACCCGACCGCAAGCCGCCGCACGCTCGTCCCGGCCGCCCGGATCAGTGCGCCCCGCGCGGCGCGGGCCTGGCGTTCCAGATGCGCAGGCAGAGCAGGAAGCCGATCACGGCGAACGGCGCCAGAAAGATCGGCCAGCCCGCCCAGTCGCGCGTCGTCAGGTACCCGAGCGACACCGACTGCAGCGCGGTCCCCAGATAGACGAAGCCGTCGATCACGCCGACGGCCGTCGCGGCGCCCTTGCGCCCGCCGAAGTCCATCGTCGCCGTGCCCGAGAGCAGGCCGTGCGTGCCGATCACGCAGACCGAGATCAGAAACACGATCACCCCGAGCGACCACTCCGAGAAGGGCAGCACCGGCTGCGCCTTGATCGCGCGCTTGTCGCCCGCGCGCTGCTTCGGGAGCGGATCGGGCAGCTGGAGCTCCAGCGTCTCGGCGCCTCGCCGCACCGTCGCCGCGATCCCGATCGGCGCCGCGGCCTCGGCGGGCGGACCGGCAAGCGCAGTTTTGCACATGCACGCCTTCTCATCCCAGCCGGAGTCCACGCAGCGCGGCTGCACGCACGCGACGGCCGGGCCGACCTCCTCCCAGCCGCGCACGGGCCGGCCCGCGATCCTGGTCACCTCGTCACCCGCCAGCAGCCCGCTCTTCGCGTCGGCCCACTGCACGACGTTCGTCGGCCGCGCGAGCGCCGGGATCATCGCGACGGTGAGCACCGCGAGGAAGCCGTACATGCCGGCCGCCGCCGGGCCGCGCCGGCTCTGAAAGAAGAGGTCCGAGACCCAGCCGGCGACGTTTCCGCCGATGACGCCGGAGACGAACAGGAGGCCGCCCCAGCCGCCCTGCACGAAGGGCGCGAGGAAGGCGAGGCCGCCGAACGTGTAGAGGATCCCCTTGGCGTTCCCGCGGCTGCGCGTCGCGAGGAAGAACGAGATCGCCGCGACGCAGAACATCACACCGATGAGCCAGAGTCGGTCCCACGAGCCGGTCATCAGGAGGTGGGTCTTGGGCAGCGCCCAGACCTCCTTGGCGTAGATCGGGAACCACTGCATCACGCCGTTGCGCAGCACGCCGGTGCAGAACTCGATCGCCGCGACGGTCAGGATGATCGGGTTCGTCAGGATCCGCTTGAGCACCTGGAGCGTGCCGAGCGGCGCTGCGCTCGCGTCGCCGCTCGACGCATCGCCGGTGTCGAAGTCCGCGAAGCCGGCGTCGGACGGGCGATCGCGCAGCAGGAACGCCTCGATCGCGAGGAAGACCGCCAGCAGCGCGGCGGGGGCGAAGAAGACGATCCAGGTGGAGGGACGATCCGGCCAGAGCCAGGTCCCGAGCGAGAGGAACCAGTCGTTCACGGTGAACGCCAGGAAGATCCCGCTCGAGATCATCGTGCCGAAGATGCCGGAGAACCCGCCGCGCTCGGAGACGTGGAACCAGCTCGCGTTGACCTTCACGATCGAGACCGCGCCGTAGCTCTGGAAGTACATGTTCACGGCGTAGAGCACGCTGAACACGGGCAGCAGCGGGGCGTCGGCCGCGTGGCCGGAGGCGAGCACGAAGGCCAGGTAGCCGCCCATCGCGACGTTCGCCACGAGCGAGCCGGCGGCGCCGATCAACATGCCGCGTCGGCCACCGATCCGATCTACGAGCGGCCCGTTGAGGAGGAAGGACAGCGCGTAGGTGATCGTGCCCGCGCCGAAGATGAGGCCGAAGTCCTCCTTCGTCATCAGCTCGCCGAGAGAGTTCTTGGCGACAGTGAGGTTGTAGCGCCCCATGTAGAGGAGCGCGTAGGTCAGCCCGAGGGGGAACCAATTCAGGAAGCGCCGCGTGCGATAGGCGGACGTGTGAACGGGCGCGGCGCCGTGGGCGGCACCGCCTGCGACTGAGGCCATTCGCGCTCCTCCGAGGACGGGCGGACCGTAGCGCCCGCCGCGGCCGGCCGGCAACCGAAGTTCGCGACACCGGGCCGCCACGCCTCCGTCACGCGGCGCGGCTCGATCCCGGTCGGCCAGAACCATAGGATGCGCGCCAACTTCGCGGAGCCGTTCATGTTCGAAGCATCCCGCCCCGTCTCGACGTTGCTGCTCGTCCTGTCGCTCTGCGGAGCCGCCGGTTGCGACGCCGCGGACGCGTCCCCGGACGGCGCAGGCGACCCCGTCGGGGGCGCGGGCGGCGCCTCGGTGGGCGGCAGCGGCGGTGCGGACGCCGGGTCGGGCGGCGGCGGGACGGGCGGCGCGCCGTTCGTCGACTGCGCGACGTGCTCGAGCGGCGGACGACTCTGCGTCGATGGCGTCGCGTGCGAGGACGAATGCCCGGGCGCGCGCGAACCGTGTGGTGGGCCCGACGGCGCGCGCTGCTGTCCGGAGGCGTCGCTCTGCTGCCGCGCCGCGGTGCTCGGCCTCGCCCGGGACGAGTGCGCCCCGGCCGGTGAGGTCTGCCCGCTCGCGTGCGCCGACGGGGTGAACGCCTGCCCGATCGGTCAGCTCTGCGCGCAGGACGCCGCGGGCGCGGTGACGTGCGTCGACGACTGCCTCGGAACGCGCTGCGGCTTCAACGGCTGCTGCGCGCCGGGGCTCGCGTGCCAGGCCGACTGCTGCGTGCCGCCGGATCTCTCGATCGACGCGGCGGGGCTCGCCGACTCGCTCCGGTTTGACCGGCGAAGCTTCACCTCGAGCGCCTGCGAGGTCGTCGAGGGCTGCGTCGACGGCGTCGTGAGCTTCCGCTTCCTGCACCACCTCGACCGCGCCG
>CAYHCR010000707.1:0-3014 GCA_964354895.1 uncultured Myxococcales bacterium
CCGGGCTCGAGCGGTACGCTGTGCGGGCCATGCGGGTCTCCGCCTTCTCTCCCATCGATCGGACGCCTTCCCTGCGCGACCCAGCCGCGTTCGCGGAGGGCGTGCGCAAGAGGGAGGAGCGTGCGCTCGACGGCCTGACGCCGGAGCAGCGCGACATGGTGCGAGCGCTCGGCGCCCGAGACCGGGAGGTGCGCGCCCACGAAGCGGCGCACCAGGCGGCGGGCGGCGGGCTGGCGGGGGCGGCCTCGTTCACCCTGCAGACCGGGCCCGACGGACGCTCGTACGCGATCGGCGGAGAGGTGCCGATCTCCATCCGCTCCGGCCGGACCCCCGCCGAGACGATCCGCAACGCGCAGCAGGCCCGGGCGGCCGCGCTCGCGCCGGCCGACCCCTCCTCTGCGGACTACGCGGTCGCCGCCCTCGCCTCCCAGATCGAGCAGCGCGCGTCCGAGCAGGCGCGCCAGCAGGCGGGCGCTCCGGCCGCGCCGGAGAAGGGTCGCGCCCTGCGGGCGGAGCGCGCCTACCGCGCCTCGACCGAGGGGGCGGCGCCTGCGCCCTCGTCCAGCCCACGCAGCGACCGCGCCGACCACCAGCCGAAGGCGGTCGCCGTGAAGAACATGATCAGCGAGTAGATCGCCGGCGTGATCGCCATCGTGGAGTTGTTCAGCAGCGCGGGGCTCAGCGCGATCGCGATCGCCAGCGTGCCGTTGTGGATGCCGACCTCCATGCCGATCGCGACGGCCTGCCGCTTGGGCACACGCACGAGCCGCGGCAGCGCGAAGCCGACCGCCATCGACGAGACATTGAAGAGCAGCGCCGCGACGCCCGCCTGCTGGAAGAACGTCAGCAGGTTCGCCCGCTCCTTGAGGACCGTCGCGCCGATGATCAGGAAGAGGAACAGGCCCGAGAGCGTACGGACCGGCTTGTCGAGGCGCGTCGCGATCGCGGGGCGCTGCTTGCGCAGGAACATGCCGATCGCGACCGGGATCAGCACGATCCCGACGACCTTCATCACCTCGCCGAACTGCAGCGGGAGCGCCTTGCCCTCGCCGAGGAACGCGATCAGCGAGTAGTTGACGATGAGCGGCAGCGTCACGAGCGAGAGCAGGCTGTTGGTCGCGGTGAGCGTGATGTTGAGCGCCACGTCGCCGCGCGCGAGGTGGGAGAAGAGGTTCGCGGTCGGCCCGCCGGGCGACGCGGCGAGCAGCATGAGGCCGACGGCGAGCTCCGGCTGCAGATCGACCGCGCGCGCGATGCCGAAGGCGACGAACGGCAGGAGCAGCATCTGGCACGCGAGGCCGACGAAGACGGCGCGCGGGAAGACGAGGATGCGCTTGAAGTCGGCGAGCGTGAGGCTCAGGCCGAGGCCGAGCATGATGATGCCGAGCGCGACGGGCAGCAGGACCGCGGTCAGGACGCTGGACTGCATGGAGGTTCCCCCAGGGAGCCGCCGGCGGGTCCCCCCCGGCAGGCGGCCGTGAATGGTGCGCAGCTTCGAGGACGAAGCGGGGACTCTGCCAGCCTTTGCGCGCCGTTCCCAGCGAAGCCTCGTTCAGGGCACGACGCAGAGGCGCGGCGCGCAGCGTCCGCCGGCGCCGAGGCACGCGAGCCCGTCCGCGCAGTCGAGCTCGCAGGGCTCCCCGGCCGACGGGATCGGCTGGCAGGTGAAGGCGCCCGCGGCGCGCGCGCAGGTGAGCCCCGAGGCGCACTCATTCCCGTTGGAGCAAGGAGCGTCGACGCCGAGCCGGGCCCGGCAGACGAGCGCGCCGAGATCGCAGAAGGTGGCCGCCGTACACGTGCGGTCGGTCGCGCAGGCGCCGCCCTCGCCGCGCAGGGTGACGCAGAACGAGCCGTTCGGCGCGAAGTCGCAGCCGAGCCCCTCGGCGCAGACATAGTCGGGCGGGTTCTGCAGACACTCGCTGCCCTCGGGCCCGCCCGCGCCGCACGTGTTCGTCGCGAAGTCGCAGCCGAGGCCCTCGGCGCAGAACTGCGCGCCCATCAGACAGACCTCGCCCGCGACCGGCAGCAGGTGACAGAGGCCATCGTCCGCGCAGCCGGCGCCGGCCCCGCAGACGTAGTCCGGGCAGGGCTCGCCGGCCGCGGGCGGCGCGACGCAGAGGCCGCCCGCGCAGCCGAGGCCGGGCGCGCAGAGCTGATCGGGGCACGGCGCGCCCAGCGTCGGGGGCGAGGCGCAGCGCCGGCGCTCGGGGGCGAGCGCGCAGGCCCGCTCCGCGCCACACGCGTCCTGGGAGCGGCAGTCCTCGTCGATCGCCGCGGCCAGGACGCAGCGGTGCGAGTCGCACGCGAGGCCGGGGTGGCAGTCCGAGGTGCGCGTGCAGGGCTCGCCGTCGGGGCTCGGCCACTGGCAGACGCGATCGGGGCTGCAGTGCAGCCCTTCGGCGCACGCCTGTTCGAAGAAGCACTCCTCGCCCTCCTGCGCGGGCACGGCGCAGACCAACAGCGCGCAGACGAGGCCGTCGGCACAGAGGCCGCCCGCGCACCGGGCGTCGACGACGGGGAGCGCCGTGCAGGAGTCCTCCGCGGGATCGCAGAGGCCGGCGCCGTCCGCACAGAACGCGAGCCCGCCGCCCTGCAGGCCGCAGGGCGCGCCCAGACCGGCCGTGGCCTGCACGACCCGGCCGCAGGAGGCCGGCAGGGGATCGCCTTCGCCCGGCATCGCGGCGAGGGCGCAGTCCTGCACGAGCGCGTCCAGATCAGCGAGGCAACGCGCTAGCTCTGCGGCGTCGACGCGGGCGCGGCCGGCCGTGACGTCGGGCTGCAGGCGGGCGGCGACCGATTCGTCGCACTCGGCCGTGCGGGTCGGAGCACAGCTCGCCGGGGTGAGCCCGCGCAGCTCCAGCGCGCAGCCGCAGGAGACGAGCCCCGCGCAGAGCCGCTCGTGGACGCCGGCGCAGAGGTCGTGCAGCGTTGCGGGCGCGGACCCGCCGGTGCCGCCCACGCCGGTGCCGCCGCTGCCGCCGGTGCCGGTGCCGGTGCCGCCCGCGCCAGTGCCG
>CAYHCR010000708.1:0-3011 GCA_964354895.1 uncultured Myxococcales bacterium
CGCGCGACCTGCAGTGCTCCCTTCGGCCGCCCGGCCTCCCGCAGCAGCGCGCTGGCCCGCCCGGCGAGCTCCGCCTCGACGAGCCGCGCCTCGGGACCGGCGGGCGCGGCCTCGGGGAGCGCGCTGAGCAGCTTTGCGGCCGCCTCGCCCGGCGCGAGCCGATCGGCCGCGTCGTGCGCCGCCGCCGCCGCGAGCGCGAACGCCTCGAGCGCGACGTCGTCACGGCCCGGCGCGAGCGCGGGCTCGTCGGCGCGCGCGACGCCGGCCACGAGCAGCAGGGCGAAGGGCAGCAGTCGCTTCATGGCGCCCCCGTTCGACGCAGGCGCGCGGCCGACGCGATCGCCCGCGCCCGCGTCGCCGGCGTCTCACCGGGCGGAAGCAGCGCCGCCACGAGCCGCTCGGCCTGCGGGCCGGACATTCCGCGCTCCGGCCCGCGCGCAGGCGCGGGGATCGCCGGCCAGAGCCGTCGCGGCCCCCACAACGCGCCGAGCGCGGCGAGGAGCAGCAGCGCCACCGCGATCCCGATCGGCGCCAGCGCCCTCCTCCGTCCGGACCGCGAGCGCCGCGCCTCGGCCTCGCCCGGCCGGCGCTCCTGTACGAGCCCCGCCTCCGCGCGCGCGAGGGCCCGCTCGAGGGCCGCCTCGTCGAGGGCGACCTCCCGCCCTGTCGCGGCCCGGTGCGCGCCGTCGAGCGCCTCCTGCGCGCCCGGCGCGAGGCGTGCGAGGTCGTGCGCTTCGTCGGCGTCGCCCTTCGCGCTCCGCGCCACGCCGGGGTCCAGGGCCTGCGCGAACGCCCGCGCCGCCCGGACCTCCGCGAGGTCGAGCACGCTGTCGTCGGTCGGCGGAGCCTCCGGCTCCGGCGTCTCGTCCCGCCGCTTCACGGAAGACCTCCCTCCTCGCCGTACCGCTCCACGAACGCGGCCCGGAATTGCTTACACGCGCGGAAGAAGAGCACGTCGAAGGTGCCGAGCTTCACGCCCATCGCCTCGGCGCACGCCTCGCGCGCCTCGTCGTGCAACAGCCGGCGCCGGATCGCCTCGACGTAGCGCGGGTGCATCGTCGCGAGCACCACCTCGATCCGCTCGCGTGCCAGCGCGCGCGCCTGCGTCGCCGCGAGGATCGCGTCCGGCCCGGGCTCGTACGACTCCTGCCGCGCGAGCTCATGCGCGAACGCCTGCTGCAGCCGGCCCTCTGCGGCCATGCGCCGCCGCCGATCCAGCGCCTTGTTCCGCGCGATCTCCGCGACGTACGGCATGACCGCGCCGGCCGCCACCTGTTGCAGTCGCGCGAAGACCACGGCGAAGGTCTCCGCGAGCGCGTCCTCGACCGCGGGCGCGTCGCGCAGGATCGGGCCGAGCACCTCCCGCACGAGGCGCGGCGCGACCTCCCGGAAGAGGGCCGCGCGGGCGGGCGCGTCCCCCCGGGCGGCGGCGGCGGCGAGCGCCTGCAGGGCCGGGGCGTCGAGCATGTGAGGCGGGATCCCTAACACGCGCGCTACGCTTCCGACCGGGGGTTCACCATGCGACGTCGGCTCCGTACCGCGCTCTGGCTCATCCCGACGTTGCTCTCGTCGTGCCTCTCCCTCGGCGGCGAAGGCGCTGCCTGCGGCGACGGCGTCGAGTGCGAGTCCGCGCTGCGCTGCTGCGCGGGCACCTGCGTCGCGGGGGCCTCGTGCGACGTCGGCGACGCGATCGACGAGGGCTCCGAGTGCAGCCTCGACGGCCACGAGTGCGGCGACGGCTGTCTCGACGGCGGGCAGCAGTGCGAGACGCGTTTCCCGCTGCCTTGCGTGCCGGTCAACGAGGCCTGCCCGAACGGCGGGTCGTCGTGCGAGGCGCGGCGGGTCTGCCTCGACGCATTGGGTGAAGTGGACGGGCTCGACGGGGGCGAGCCGTGCACCGAGGACGCCGAATGCTATGGCGGGCTCTGCGGCGGCGTGGGCGCCGTTCGGATCTGCGTCGGGCTCTGCGCGTCGACCGCCGACTGCGTCGCCGGGCGCGAGTGCGAAGAGCGCGAGGTCTTTCCAGGGCGGACGACGTGGCTCTGCGTCGTCCCCGAGGCCGTCCCGTGCCGGGAGGACTCCGACTGCACGGCCACCGGCGGGCGCTGCCGCCTGCAGGAGCCGCTGCAGGTCGAGTCGGGCGGCGCGTTCGCGAGCTGCGTCGACGACGTCCCCTCCGCCGAATTCGGCACGATCTGCGACGTGCCCGGCGTCGTGGCCGACGACGACTGGGGGCCGGGCGACTGCCCCGTCGCGCAGGTCTGCGTCTCCGTCTGCGATGAGAACGCGGCCACGGTGTGCGATCCCGGGTTCTGCTCCCGGCTCTGCGTCTCCGACGACGACTGCCCGTTCCGCTACGCCTGCCGGGTCCCGGACAAGTGGAGGTTCGGGGAGGGCGAACCGCTCAAGAGCTGCCAGCTCGTGACGGAGGGCGACGTCGAGTGGGGCTGCTGGGACGACAGCGACTGCTGCGCCGTCCCATCGGCGAGCGGCGCCTGGGAGGTCGCGCACGACGCGGCCGCCGAAGATCCGGCGCGGCCGGATCGGTTCGAGTGCTGCGTCCGCGAGAACGGCGACACCCTCGGCGTGTGCGCGGGCGACAGCGTCCGGACCCACTGCGGCGCGCGCGTCTACCCCGGCCAGGGCCCGGCGCACGTCCAGTCGCAGTGCCGGCCGCAGGACCCGATCGTCGCGCGCGGCTGGCCCGGCGACGCCTGCACCGTGCCGCAGGACTGCACGACCGGCGTCTGCGCGCCGGACGGAGCGGGCGGCGGCCTCTGCGTGCAGCTCTGCCAGCTGCCCCAGGCCGCCGATCCGGCGGTGCAGCGCTTTCACCCGTTGCTCGCCGATCCCTGCGACCCGACGGGCCTCGGCCACGGCCGCAGCTGCGAGCTGCAGGTCGTCGCCGTCGAGGGCTTCGTCGACGGCGAGGGCGGCCAGGCCGAGCGCTGCCTGCCGGTCTGCGGCCGCCCGGGCGCCGCCCCGGCCTGCACCGACGCGGGTACGCCCGC
>CAYHCR010000709.1:0-3010 GCA_964354895.1 uncultured Myxococcales bacterium
CTGGCGATTGAGCGCCATGACGCGGGGACGAGCGAGCACGGTGGTGTCGGTCACGGCGACCTTCTGCAGCGCAGAGAACACCCGCATCATCGGCTCGGAGCGGCCGATCATCGAGCCGACGTCGAGCGGCGGCGCGGCGTCATCGGCGATCACGCGGGAGTGCTCGCGCAGCCGGACGTTCTGGCGGCGCTGCGTCGCGATCTCGAGGCCCTTCTCGACCTTGGCGCGCAGCAGCTCCGGCGGGAACGGCTTCTGCACGAAGTCGAACGCGCCCTCCTTCATCGCCTCGACGGCCGTCTCGACCGTGCCGAAGCCGGTCACGACCATCACGACCGCGTCCGGCTCGATCGCGCGGAGCTCCTTGACGACCGCGAGCCCGCTCTTGTCGTCCATCTTCAGATCGGTGACGACGAACTCTGCGGGCTTCTTGCGGAACGCCGCGATCGCCTCGGCGCCGGTGGAGAACGCAGAGACCTCGTGGCCGAGCCGGGCGATCGTGATCGCCATGCCCTCCCGCATCGATTCGTTGTCGTCGACCACGTAGACGCGCGCCATGCACGCTGCGTCCCACGAGCGCCGCCCCGTCGTCAACGAGGCGCAGCGACTGCGCGCCGCGCAGGATCGACCGGTGGCGGCGGGCCCGCAGGAGTGCTCCGATGCGCCCCATGGATCGCTCGGCGGCGCAGGCAGAGCCGGTCGCATTGGACGAGGTGCTGCAGAAGAACCGCGTCCTGCGCGGCGTCGGCCCGTCGGCGCGCGTGAAGCTCGCGGAGCGACTCGAGAAGTGGTTCTGGAAGGCTGGCACCCGGATCGTCGCGGAGGGTGACGAGGATCGCTCGCTCTGGCTGATCCTCAGCGGCGAGGCCTCGTTCCATCGCGACGGGATGGAGCTCGGGCGGGCACGCGCGGCCGATCACTTCGGCGAGATCGCGCTGTTGCTCGGCCGAAAGCGCTCGGCCACGGTGCGCGCGGAGACCGACGTGGAGGCCGCGCGGCTCTCGCCCGAGGCCTGGCGGGCGCTGCGACAGGAGGACCCGCCGCTCGCGCTGCTCGTCGCGGAGGCGCTCTTCGCCGGCGTCACCGATCGGCTCAACTCCATGACGGATCACGTCGGCGCGCTGCTCAAGGAGCGGTCGCTGCCGCGGCGCACGGAGATCGAGGTCGAGATCCGCGGCAAGAAGCGCCGCGTGCAGACCGGCGCGCTGGCAGGCGCACTGCTGCCCGGCACGATCGACGGCGCGCTCGTCGTCGCGGCGCTCGTCGATCGCAAGGCCGTCTCGCTCGGCACGCCGCTCGGCTCGGGCTCCACGCTCGAGCCGCTCACCTTCGCGCAGCCGGAGGGCCAGCGCGTCGTGCGCCGGTCGCTCGCGCTGCTGGCGCTGGAGGTCGCGCACGAGCTCGCGCCCGAGGTGGAGCTGCAGGCGATCGGCACGCTCACCGCCGAGCAGCGGCTCGAGGCGCCGGGTACGGCGCAGGACGTCCACGAGGCGCTCGCGCCGCGGCTGCAGGCGGGGATGGAGGCGCTCGCGAAGGCGCCGGCAAAACTGCGCGAAGAGTGGTGGACCGCCGACGAGGCGCGCGAGCACTTCCAGCGCCATGGATGGCTCGACGCCGCAAAGCTGCTCCTGACGTGGCGACACCGCGCGGTGCCGATGCTCTCGTACGGGCAGGTCTACGCGCTCGGCTTCGAGACGCTGCTGGATCTGACCGACAAGCTGCCGCCCTTCCGCGTCGGCGTCGGCGACGGCTGCGTGAAGCTCTGGCTGACGTCGGACGAGGAGAGCACGACGGTCGCGCCCCGCCGCGAGGTGCGCGCGGAGGCCTCCTTCGGCCACGAGCGCTGGCTCGGCACGCTCGGGATCACGTCGGTCGGCGCGTTCAACCGCGCGTGTATCGACGGCGACGTCGCCGGCCTCATCCGTGTCTCGGAGGGCTTCCAGGAGAAGCACCTCTCGCGGCTCGCCGACGAGATCCGGGCGCGCGCCGACGAGGTCCGCGTCGTGACCGTGGCGGGGCCGTCGAGCTCCGGCAAGACCACGTTCCTGCGGCGGCTGACCGTGCAGCTGCAGGTGAACGGGATCGTGCCCAGGGGGCTCGGCCTCGACGACTACTACATCGACCGCGAGCAGACGCCGCGCGACGAGCAGGGCGGCTTCGACTTCGAGGCGCTCGAGGCCCTGCAGCTGCCGCTGCTGCAGGAGCACCTGCGGGCCCTGCTGCAGGGAGAGAAGGTCGCGACGCCGAAGTATGACTTCGTCGCGGGCCGCAGCCTGCACGGCGCGGGCCCCGCGCTGCAGCTCGGGCGGGGCGAGGTGCTGCTCGTCGAGGGCATCCACGGCCTCAACCCGCGGCTCGTCGAGGCGATCGATCCCAGACAGGTCTACCGGATCTTCGTCTGTCCTGTCGCACAACTTCCCATCGACCGGCTCACGCGCGTCGACGCCGCAGACATGCGCCTGCTCCGGCGGATCGTGCGCGATCGCCACGGCCGCGGGCACGACGCCGCCGCGACGATCCTCCGCTGGCCGTCGGTGCGCGCCGGCGAGCGCAAACACATCTTCCCGTTCCAGCGCTTCGCGGACGCGATGTTCGACACCTCGCTGCTGTATGAGCCGAGCGTGCTGAAGGTCTACGCCGAGCGCTATCTGCTGGAGGTCCCGCAGGGTCACGAGGCCTGGACGACCGCGTTCCGGCTGCTGCAGCTGCTGGATCGCTTCGTGACGATCTACCCCGACCACGTGCCGCCGACCTCGATCCTGCGCGAGTTCATCGGCGGCTCCGGCTTTGAAGGCTGACGACGGGGCGCGAAGCCCCAAGGAGTGACACAGGTATGGCACTGCGACCGATCGGTGAGGTGGCGGCGGAGCTCGGGCTCCCCGCGAACGACGTGATGCTGTGGGGCCGTGGGGCCGCGAAGATCGACCTGCACAGCTTCCCAACCGAGAAGAAGGGCCGGACGATCCTCGTCACCGCGATGAACCCGACGCCCGCCGGCGAGGGCAAGACCACC
>CAYHCR010000710.1:0-3006 GCA_964354895.1 uncultured Myxococcales bacterium
CCTCGCAAGGCGACGGGTGACGCCGGGGAACAAGCCGCCTACGATGCGCCGGTGCGCCTCCTCTTCGTGCCGTCGCTCGTGCTCGCGCTCGCGTCGCCCTCCGGGGCGTTCGCGGCCGATCCTCCGCCAGAAACCCCCGCGACTCCGAAGGCTTCGGACGTCCCGCCCGATGACGCGTCCGCCGCGACCGCGGGCGGCGCGGCCGGGAGCTGGGACCGCCGCTTCTTCGACCTGCCGGTCCGGGAGCGCGACACCCGCCCCGTCGACCCCCTGCTCGCCGAGCGGCTCTCGTCTCCGGAGATCGAGCAGCGCGCCAAGGACACCCGCTTCGCGGCGAGCGCGATCGGAACCGGCGCGACGCTGCTCGGGCTCGCCGGCCTCGTCGCGGTCGGCGGCGCGATGTCGAACTCGAACTCCGACACGCCCTTCTGGATCGCCGGCATCGGCGCCGGGATCGGGATCACGGTGCTCGGCGGCGGGCTCGTCGCGCTCGCGACGCGGCCGGACGTGAAGGCCAGCGTCGACCCCTGACGCGCTGACCGAAGCTCACCCGTCCAGGCAAAGCTTCACGGCGTCGGGTTCAGGAACCAGATCGGGCCGTGGCAGATCGGCTGCGTCCCGTCGCACGCCGCGATCGTGCCGTCGGCGACGAAGCGATCGAGCAGCGCGGTCTGCAGCGACGCGTCGTTGTTGCACACGTGGTACGCGTCGAGCGCCTCGCCGCTCGCGGCGACGATCGTGGTGAGCGCGGCGTCCAGCCCGGTCGACCAGTCCGTGCCCGCCGCCCACGTGCAGTTCGGCAGCTCGGCGATCACGGCCTCGACGTCTCCGGCCTGCAGGCGCCCGATGAGCCCCGGCGTGTCGATCGCGCCCGCGCAGACGAGGTGCTCCGCGAGGTAGCCGGAGAGCTCGCCGACGAGCTGCTGGACCGCCGTGTCGCCGAGCGCGTCCATGCTCAGGAACGAGGTCGCGCACTCGCAGCCGGCGTAGGCGGTGAGCAGCGCGTCGAGCGCCTCGCGCGTGCCGTCGACGACCATCGCGCCCATGTCGACCAGAAAGATCTCGCCGTTCGCGTCGAGCGCGCCCGGCAGCGTGCCGTGGTTCTCGCGGTGGGCGCTCGCGACCTCGACGCCGTCGCAGACGACCTGCAGCGTCGTCGTCGTGTGCGGCGGCCAGAGCGGCGAGCTGCGTCCGGCGGTCTCCTTGTACGCGTCCTTCTGCAGCCAATGGAGCGTCGCCTGGCAGCCGGGCGCCACGGAGCCGCCCTGCCCGCCCGTCCCTCCCTGCCCGCCCGCGCCGCCCTGCCCGCCTGCGCCGCCGCCGTCGCCACCGGCAGGACTTCCTCCAGCGGAACTTCCGCCTGCGCCCTCATCGCCGCCGAGCGAGATCGGCGCGGGCTCGCAGGCCGCGAGCAGGAGGAGCACCGACGTCGGGAGCCACAATGACGTCGGGAGCCACAACGAAGAGAGGCGCATGCCGGGCAAGCTACCCCGACCTGCGCCTCCCCTGCTCGCCCTGGCGCGTCCGACTAGAAGACGAACTCGCCGCCCTGCGCGCGCAGCGCCGTCACGGCCGCGAGGTTGATGATCGCCGCGACGTCGGCGTTCTGCTGGAGCACGTTCACCGGCTTGTTCATGCCCAGCAGCAGCGGCCCCACGACCTCGGCGCCGCCGAATCGCCAGAGCAGCTTGTAGGCGATGTTCGCCGCGTCGAGCGTCGGGAAGACGAGCACGTTGGCGTCGCCCTTGAGCGTCGTGAACGGGTAGCGCTCGTCGCGTTCGCTCTGGACGAGCGCGACGTCGACCTGCATCTCGCCGTCGAGCTCGAGATCCGGCCGCCGCTGCCGCGCGAGCTCCGCGGCCTTGCGCATCCGCGCGGGCGTGGCGCCGTCGGCGTCCCCGAAGTTCGAGTAGGAGAGGAACGCGACCCGCGGCGTGACGTCGAAGTACTTCGCCAGATCCGCCGTCGCGATCGCGATCTCGGCCAGCTCCTCGGCGCTCGGCTCCGGGTTCACCGTGCAGTCGGCGAGGAGCTTGAAGTCGTTGCGCGTGACGAGCAGGTAGACGCCGCCCGCGCGGCGACCGGGCCGCGTCCGGATGATCTCGAGCACCGGCCGGATCGCCTCGGCGTAGGGGATCGTGAGGCCCGTGACGAAGCCGTCGGCGTCGCCGAGCTCCACCATGATCGAGCCGTAGTACCCGCGCCGCTGCAGGAGCAGCTCTGCGGTCTCCTTCGTCGTGCCGCGCCGCTGCCGCAGCGCCCAGTAGCGGTCGATGTAGCGCGCGGTGTCCGGGCTCTGCGCGGGATCGACGATCCGCACCCCGTGCAGCTCGTCGGTCAGCTTCAGCGTGACGATCGCCGCCTCGATCTTCTCGCGGCTGCCGAGGAGGACCGGCTCGCAGATCCCCTCCTCGCGGAGCACGTGCGCCGCCTGCAGCACGCGCGGGTGCTCGCCGTCGTTGAAGGCGATGCGGGTCGAGCGCTTCTTGGCCTTCTCGAAGACGCCGCTCATCACCTGGTGGCTGCGCGACTGCATCTTCTGCAGCCGCTCCTTGTACTCCTCGAGATCCACCGTGAGCCGCGCGACGCCGGTCTCCATCGCGACCTTCGCGACGGCCGGCGCGACCCAGAGCAGCACGCGCGGGTCGAAGGGCTTGGGGATGATGTAGTCGGGCCCGAACGCGAAGTGCTCGCCGCCGTAGGCGCGCGAGACCGCGTCGGGGACCGTCTCGCGTGCGAGCGCCGCGAGCGCCTGCGCCGCAGCGAGCTTCATCTCCTCGTTGATCTGCCGCGCGCGCACGTCGAGCGCGCCGCGGAAGATGAAGGGAAACCCGAGCACGTTGTTGACCTGGTTCGGATAGTCGGAGCGGCCGGTGGCGACGATCGCGTCGGGCCGCGCTTCTTTTGCCTCCCAGTAGCCGATCTCCGGATCCGGGTTCGCGAGCGCAAAGATGATCGGCCGCTTCGCCATCTTCTTGAGCATCTCGCCCGTGACGAGCCCCTTGG
>CAYHCR010000711.1:0-3006 GCA_964354895.1 uncultured Myxococcales bacterium
GTTTCAGGCCGCCTTCTCCGCGCACGGCGACGTGCTCCGCCCGGTGCTCGCGCCGACCTGTGTCTCGGACACGTTCCGCGTGACGGTCGACGCCTTCAACCTCGCCGAGCGCTACCAGACGCCCGTGGTGATCCTGTCTGACCAGGAGATCGCCCAGCGCAAGGAGTCGATCGACCCGATCGACACCACGAAGTTCCAGGTCGAGGAGCGCAAGCGGCCGACCGAGGCCGATCTCGTCGACTACAAGCGCTTCGCGAAGACGGACGACTTCATCTCGCCGATCAGCCACTCGGGCCTGAAGGGCGGCAATTATCTGGGCGCCGGGATCGAACACAACGAGCGCGGCGAGCCGACCGCGAGCGGCGTCGTGCACGCGCAGATGAACGAGAAGCGCTTCAAGAAGCTCGATCCGCTCCAGCAGCGGCGCGATCTCTTCGAGCTCTTCGGCGACCCGAACGCACCGATCGCGATGATCGCCTGGGGCAGCACCGCCGGCGTCGCGCAGGAGGCGCATCGGATCGCCGTCAAGCAGGGCCTCCCGGTGAAGCTGCTCGTGCCCTACCTGCTCTTCCCCGTCGCCGAGGCGATCTACACGGACTTCTTCGCCTCGGTCCGCGCCGGCTTCATCCCCGAGCTCAGCTACCAGGGCCAGCTCTATCGGATCCTCCGGATGTATGTGGAGGTCCCGAAGGCCATGACCTCGTTCCCGCGCTCGGGCGCAAACCCCTTCCAGCCCGCCGAGCTCGTCGCGAAGCTCGCCCAGCTCTCCGTGAGGCCCGCATGAGCGCCCCGACCGCGCTTGCCCAGCTCCAGGCACCTGTCCAGCTGCAGACCAAGGACTTCAAGAGCGACCTCAAGCCGATCTGGTGTCCCGGCTGCGGCGACTTCGGCGTCCTCCAGGGCCTGTATCGCGCGCTCGCGAGCATCGGCCGCGAGCCCCACGACATCGCCTTCATCTCCGGCATCGGCTGCAGCAGCCGCATCCCCGGATACACGACCGCGTACGGCTTCAACACGGTGCACGGTCGCGCGCTCCCCATCGCGCAGGGCGTCAAGCTCGCGAACCCCGACCTGCTCGTGATCGTCGCGGGCGGCGACGGCGACGGCTTCTCGATCGGCGGCGGACACGTCGCGCACGCGGTCCGACGCAACCTGGACATGACCTACATCGTCATGGACAACCAGGTGTATGGGCTCACCAAAGGCCAGCTCTCGCCGACCTCTCCGCGCGGACTCGTCACGGTGACCTCGCCGCTCGGCTCGCTCGAGGAGCCGATCAACCCGCTCCTGTACGTGCTGGCGTATGGCGCCGGGTTCGTCGCGCAGAGCACGCCCGCCGACATGGCCGGGATGACCGCCATCATCGAGGAGGCGATCCGCTATCCGGGCTTCTCGTTCGTGAACATCCAGTCGCCCTGCGTCACCTTCGGCGAGGACGACCAGCAGATGCGCTCGCACAAGGCGAAGATGAAGTCGCTCGCGAGCCTCGGCCACGACCCGTCGGATCAGCTCAAGGCGATGGATCTCGCGCGCGCCTACGGCAGCGAGCTCTACACGGGCGTCTTCTACAAGAACCCGGCGCCCCCGATGTCGTACGACCGCCTCGTCCGGATCCGGCAGGAGGAGCAGAAGAAGGTGGCGAAGCCCCGCGCGCAGGTGCTCGACGCGTGGCTGCGCAAGTAGCACACCTTCCCTTCGCGCTCCTCCGGAGAAACGCCATGCCCGTGCCGCTCGACTTCCTGAAGCTGACCCTCAAGGACGCGCTCGACCTCGCGGTCTTCGTCGAAGACGAGGCGTGTGAACGCTACGGCGAGCTCGCCGACCAGCTCACCCTGCACGACACGCCGGCCGCCGCCGCGTTCTTCGCGAAGATGGCGAAGATCGAGGCGAAGCACCGCCAGCAGCTCCTCGACAAGCGCCGCGCCCGGTTCGGGAACGAGCCGGTCGCCGTCTCCCGCGCGATGATCTTCGACGTCGAGGCGCCCGACTACGACCAGGCGCGCGCCTTCATGTCGGCGCGCGCGGCGCTCGAGGTCGCGCTCCACTCGGAGAGGAAGGCCCACGCCTTCTTCGTCAGCGCGCTCCAGCAGGTCACCGACCCGCAGGTGAGGGCGCTCTTCAGCGAGCTGCGCGAGGAGGAGGTCGAGCACCAGGCGCTCGTCCGGGCCGAGATGGCGAAGCTCCCTCCCGACGATCCCGTCGGCGGCAGCCAGGTCGATGATCCGGTCGCGCAGTAGGCGACGCGAAGTGAAGTATCGCAGCCTTGCAGAGGAGCTCCCGTGGACTCCGGCCAGTCGTTGTTGGCGTTCCTGATCGTCTCGGCGGGCGTCGCCGCCGTGATGTTCGTGGGCTACTGGATCGCCCGCGTCCGGGCGACGAAGCCCGACGCGCTCCAGCGCACGACGTATGAGTGCGGCGAGGCGGACACCGGCGTCACGTGGGTGCGTTTCCACGCCCGGTACTACGTCGTCGCGCTCTTCTTCGTGCTCTTCGACGTCGAGGCGGCCTTCCTGTATCCGTGGGCGCTCGTCGTCCGGGAGCTCGGCACGACGGGGCTCGCCGCCATCGGCTCGTTCGTCGGGATCCTGCTGCTCGGCTGGCTCTGGGCCCGCAAGAAGGGAGCGCTCCAGTGGCAGTGAAAGGCCTCCTCACGCTCGACGACACGGGCCACTACACCCACCCGCTCTACGACGTGATGATGAAGGTCCCCGGCCTCTCGATCGGGACCGCGCTCGTGGACGACCTCCTCACCTGGGGCCTGACGAATTCGCTCTGGATCTTCCCCATGGCGACCTCGTGCTGCGGCATCGAGCTGATGGCGACGGCCGCCAGCCGCGTCGACGCCGACCGCATGGGCACGATCGTGCGCGGCACGCCCCGGCAGGCCGACGTGATGGTCGTCGCGGGCACCATCACCACGAAGATGGCGCCGCGCGTCCTCAAGCTCTGGCAGCAGATGCCCGAGCCGCGCTGGTGCATCGCGATGGGCTCCTGCGCGATCTCCGG
>CAYHCR010000712.1:0-3005 GCA_964354895.1 uncultured Myxococcales bacterium
TGGGGCGGCACCTCGAGGCGCTCGGCGTCCGCCCCGATCGCATCACCGAGCTCGACTGGCACGAGTCGGTCCGCCTCGGCGGGGTCGAGCTCCACGCCGTCCCGGCGCAACACTTTTCTGGCCGCGGCGTCGCGGATCGCAACCGGGCGCTCTGGAGCTCGTTCGTGCTCGAGGGCACCCGCCACAAGCTCTTCTTCAGCGGCGATACGGGCCTGACCGACGCGTGGCTCGACGTGCGCGCGCGCTTCGGGCGCTTCGATCTGATCGCGCTCGAGGTGGGCGCGTGGCACCCGGCGTGGACGGCCATCCACCTCGGCCCCGCGCAGGCGCTGACCGCCTTCGAGCACCTCGGGGGCGGCGCGCTGCTGCCGGTGCACTGGGGGACGTTCAACCTCGCGCTCCACGCGTGGCACGAGCCCGCCGAGACGCTGCTGAAGCTCGCCGCGCCGCGCGGTCATCGCGTCCTGACCCCTCGGCTGGGCGGCAGCTTCGAGCCGGCGCGCGTCGAGGCGCTCGACGCCTGGTGGCGCCCCCTCGTGCGCGGGGAGGCGGCGGCGGCCCCCGTCGAGGCCGCGGCCTCGTAGCGCCGCGCGAACCTTGCGCGCCGATCCCCTGAGATCGGCCCCGGACCGCAGGCTTTTCGGGGAGTTTCACGCCCCGGCTCCGGGGTTCCCGCGGCCGTTACGGACGTGCTCTCCTGCGGTCGCCTGCTGCGGGCGACTCGCCTGCAGCGCTTCCCACCGGAGAGCCCCATGACCACGCCGACGCCCCGCCCCGAACGCCGCTCCTGGGCCGAGCCCTGGAAGGTCAAGATGGTGGAGCCGATCCGGATGATGACCGCCGCGCAGCGCACGGCGGCGATCCGCGAGGCCGGCTGGAACACCTTCCTGCTCAAGAGCGACGAGGTCTACATCGACCTGCTGACCGACTCGGGCACGAACGCCATGAGCGACTGGCAGTGGGCCGGGATGATGCTCGGCGACGAGGCCTACGCCGGCAGCCGGAACTTCTACAACCTCGAGGCCTCCATCCAGAAACACTACGGCTACAGATACATCACGCCCACGCACCAGGGCCGCGGCGCCGAGAACATCCTCTCCCAGATCTGCATCAAGCCCGGAGACACCGTCCCCGGGAACATGTACTTCACGACGACCCGCCACCACCAGGAGGCCGCGGGCGCCACGTTCGTGGACATCGTGGTGCCCGAGGCGCACGACCCGTCGATCGAGCTGCCGTTCAAGGGCAACGTCGATCTCGGGGCGCTCCAGGCGCTCATCGACCGCGTCGGCGCACGCAAGATCCCCTACGTCTGTGTCGCCGCCACCGTGAACATGGCCGGCGGTCAGCCGATCTCGATGGAGAACATCAAGGCGGTCCACGCGCTCACGCGCAGACACGGGATCAAGATCTTCCTGGACGCGACGCGCGCCGTGGAGAACGCCTGGTTCATCCAGCAGCGCGAGGCGGGCTACGAGAAGAAGAGCGTCGCGGAGATCCTGCTGGAGTTCTGCGGCTACAGCGACGGTTGCACGATGTCGGGCAAGAAGGACGCGCTCGTCAACATCGGCGGCTGGCTCGCGCTCAACGACAGGGAGCTCTACGAAGAGGCGAGCAACCTCGTCGTCGTCTATGAGGGCCTGCACACGTATGGCGGCATGGCCGGCCGAGACATGGAGGCGATGGCGCGCGGCATCGTCGAGAGCGTGCAGGACGATCACATGCGCGCGCGCATCGGGCAGGTGCAGTACCTCGGCGAGAAGCTGACCTCGTGGGGCGTCCCGATCGTGCGTCCGGTCGGCGGACACGCCGTCTACCTCGACGCGAAGGCGTTCTATCCGCACCTGCCGCAGGACCAGTTTCCGGCGCAGGCGCTCGCCGCAAATCTGTATGAGGACTCCGGCGTCCGCGCGATGGAGCGCGGCATCGTCTCCGCGGGGCGAGACAAGGCGACCGGCGAACATCACCGCCCGAAGCTCGAGCTCGTGCGACTCACCATCCCCCGGCGCGTCTACACGCAGGCACACATGGACGTCACGGCGGAGTCGGTCGCGGCGGTCTGGGACGCACGCAGGACGGCGAAGGGGCTCCAGATGGTCTACGAGCCCAGGTATCTGCGCTTCTTCCAGGCGCGGTTCCAGCCGCTGTAGCCTGCGGGCGCGACCTTCTCCTGCGTTACTTCCCGACCTTGAAGGAGAGCGACACGCTCGGTCGCTCGCCTTCGAACGAGGGGAAGCGCCAGCCGCCGAACTGCGCCTTCATACAGTCGTGCAGCGGGCCGCTCTTGTAGCCGGGCTTGTCGATCCAGAGCGTGGCGACCGCGCCGTCGTTGGCGATCGTGAAGGTGATCGGCACCTGGCCGCGGAAGGTCGGGTCTCGGCCGACCTCGGCCTTCAGGCACGTGAAGAGCGTCGACTGCTTGTTCTGCACGACCCGGTTGATCGCGCCCTGGTCGTACTTCGCTTCGGTGATGTTCTCTTCGTCGAAGGGCTTGCGGGCGGTGGTCGAGGCGGCGCCGCTCGCGGGACGATCGGGGCGCGGCTTGCCGGTCCCGGCGACGGGCCGCTTGTCCGGCGCGCCGTCCGGCACGTCCACGTAGTCGACGAAGTCACCCGCGTCATCGCGCGGCGTCGCGGCGGCGAGCGCGATGAGCGGCGGGGAGATCTCGATGTCGACGTCCGCGAGCTCGGCGGGGGCCTTCGCGAGCGCGCGGTTGACGACGAGGTGGCGCACGCCGACGACGGCGCCGATCACGACGACGAGGCCGACGACGACCGTCACCCCGAGCCGCACCCGGCTCTTCGCGGTGTCCGACGCCTCGTGCCGCTTCGCGTCGTGATCGACGCGGTGCTTCGCCTCGGCCTTCGCGACGTGGACGACGAAGAACGGCACCTCGCGGAGCCGGCGGAAGTCGCCGCCCTCGGGCGCGATCGGCGTGTCGCCGGCGCGCTCGCCGGCGGAGAGCTTGTCGATGAGCGGCTTGCCGGGGGCGGGGGCGGGGGGCG
>CAYHCR010000713.1:0-3004 GCA_964354895.1 uncultured Myxococcales bacterium
GCCGACGCACGTCGGCGCGTCGGTCGCGGGGGTCGCGCTCTTCGGCCTCGGGTTCGGCACGGCGGTGATGTACCTGCTGCTCGAGCGCGAGCTGAAGCAGAAGCGGCTCGGCACGTTCTTCAAGCGGCTCCCGTCGCTCGAGGTGCTCGACAAGCTGACGTTCCGGATGGTCGCCTACGCGTTCGGCTTCCTGACGGTCGCGCTGCTGACCGGGGCGGGGTTCCTGCGGCTCTCGGGGGAGAGCGCCGGAGCGCTGATCCCGAAGATCGTCTTCGCGGTCCTCGCGTGGAGCGTCGCGGGCGGACTGATCGTGCTGCGGCGCGCGACCGGGTGGCGGGGCCGGAAGGTGGCGCTCGCGACGGCGGTCGGCTTCGCGTTCGGGCTGACGGCGTACGCGACGCTCTTCCTCGGCGGGACGTTGTGAGCGCCCGCGGCGGGATCATCGTCGTCGGCCTCTCGCACCGCACCGCGCCGGTCTCCGTGCGCGAGCGGGTCGCGGTCCCCGAGGGCAAGGTCGAGGCGGCGCTTGCAGAGCTGGGCAAGCTCGAGGCGCTCGCGAACGTCTGCGTGCTCTCGACCTGCAACCGTGTCGAGATCTGGGCCGAGGCCCGGGTCGATCCCGCGGCGGCGCTCGAGTCCGCGCGAGCCTTCCTCTGCAGCGGGGACCCGAAGATCTCCGATCACCTCTACCTCCACCGCGACGTCGAGGCGGTGCGGCACCTCTTCCGCGTCGCCTCGAGCCTCGACTCCATGGTGCTCGGGGAGCCGCAGATCCTCGGGCAGGTGAAGGAGGCGTTCGCGGCGGCGGAGCAGGCGAAGAGCACCGGCGGCCTCCTCGGGCGCGTCTGCCGCAAGGCCTTCGCGGTCGCCAAGCGGGTGCGCACCGAGACGGGCGTCGGCCGCAACGCGGTCTCGATGAGCTACGCCGCGGTGGAGCTCGCCAAGAAGATCCTCGGCGGGCTCGACGGCCACGTCGTCCTGCTCGTGGGCGCAGGAAAGATGAGCGCGCTCGCGGCCAAACACTTCGTGCAGCACGGCGCCGATCGCGTGCTCGTGACCAATCGCACCGCCGCTCGCGCCGAGACGCTCGCCGCCGAGGTGGGCGGCGCCGCGCGGCCCTGGGATCAGCTCGGCGCGCTCCTGCAGGAGGCCGACGTCGTCGTCTGTTCGACCGCGGCGCCGCACGCGGTGATCACCGAGGCGCTCGTCAAGGAGGCCCGCAAACATCGCCACGGCCGCCCGCTTTTCTTCGTGGATCTCGCCGTGCCGCGCGACGTCGAGCCGAAGATCAACGACCTCGACGGCTGTTACGTCTACGACGTCGACGATCTCGAGCAGGTCCTCGAGGAGAACAAGCAGGTCCGCGCGCAGGAGGCGGCGCGGGCCGAGGCGCTCGTCCAGAGCGAGGCCGAGGGCTTCCTCGCGGCGGCGAAGGGCGAGGCGCAGGGGCTCGTGCGCAAGCTTCGCCAGCACGGCGACGGCATCGCGAAGGCCGAGCTCGAGAAGACGATGCACAAGCTGGGCGCAGAGCTGACCGACGCGCAGCGCAAGGCGCTCGGCGCGCTCGCCTCGGCGATCGTGAACAAGCTGCTCCACGCGCCCACCTCCCGGCTGCGCAAGGCCGCCGAGGAGGACGACGGGCGGGTGCTCTTCGCGGCCGCAGAGCTGTTCGGGCTCGCGGTCGAGGAGCCGCAGGAGCCGGATGACGAGGCGCGGCTGGACGACGCGCCTGACAAGCACGCGACGGGCGAGGCCCCGCGCGAGGCGAGGGGTGACGGACCGTGAAGAAGCTCGTGCTCGCGACCCGCAAGAGCCAGCTGGCGCTGTGGCAGGCCAACCACGTGGCGGCGCGCATCCGCGCGGAGACCGGCCGTGAGGTGGAGCTGCTCCACGTGCTGACGCAGGGCGACAAGATCCTCGACGTCCCGCTCGCGCGGGTCGGCGGCAAGGGCCTCTTCGTCAAGGAGATCGAGGAGGCGCTGCTCGAGCGCCGCGCCGATCTCGCGGTCCACTCGCTCAAGGACGTGCCCACCGCGCTGCCGGCGGGCCTGGTGCTCGCTGCGATCGGGGAGCGCGAGGATCCGCGCGACGCGATCGTGGCGCCGGTCCACCGCACGATCGCGGCCATGCCCAAGGGCGCGATCGTCGGCACGAGCTCGCTGCGGCGGCAGTGCCAGCTCCGGACGCTCCGGCCCGACCTGAAGGTCGTCGTCGTGCGAGGCAACGTGCCGACGCGGCTCGCGCGGGCGGGCACCGATCTCGACGCGGTCGTGCTCGCGTACGCGGGGCTCAAGCGGCTCGGCCTCGCCGATCAGGTGACCGAGGTCCTCTCGATCGAGCAGAGCCTGCCGGCGATCGGCCAGGGCGCGCTCGGCATCGAGATCCGGGAAGACGACGCGGAGACGCGCGCGGCGATCGCCTCGCTCAACCATCCGCCGTCGGAGATCGCCTGCCGGACGGAGCGGGCGCTGCTCGCGCGGCTCGAGGGCGGCTGTCAGGTCCCCATCGCGGCGCACGCGACGATCGCCGACGGGACGATCACGCTGCTCGCGCTCGTGGGCCTGCCGGACGGCTCGCGCGTGCTGCGCGCGCAGGGCACGGGCCCGACGTCGGCGCCCGAGGCGCTCGGCGTGCGGATCGGCGACGAGCTGCTCGGCAAGGGGGCCGCAGCGCTGCTCGCGGCCGTGATCGCTGCCGGCGTGCCTGCGTGACCTCCGCGCGGCGGGACGCGACGGGCCCGTCCACGCCCGTCCGCGCGCCCGCCCGACCGCGTCCACCGGCGGCGCTCCCGCTCGCCGGCCTTCACCTCGCCGTCACGAGGCCCGCGGAGTCGGCCGGCGCGCTCGTCGCGCGCCTGCAGGCGGACGGCGCCACGGTGCGTCTCGCGCCGGCGATCGAGCGCACGCCCGCCCCGCCAGGCCCGCTGCGGGCGGCCGCGCGCGCGCTCGGACGGGGGCGCTTCGCGGCGGTCGCGTTCACCTCTGCGGCGGCGGTCGAGCCCTTC
>CAYHCR010000714.1:0-3001 GCA_964354895.1 uncultured Myxococcales bacterium
CCGCTCCGCCACGCCTCGGCGGCGGCGAGCAGCGCGAAGGGGACCTTGCGATCCCGCAGCACGCCGGCGGACTCCCACCGCTCGAGCGGGCCCTCGGGCGCGTGGATCGCGCGCAATTCCCCGGCGAGCCAGGCCGCGTCGGGGCGCTCGACGGGCACCTCTGCGGCCACGCGGGTCGGGAAGGAGGAGGCGTCGAAGGAGCGGATCGGCCCGACCCGGCTGCCGCCCGCGGCGAGCCCGTCCCAGAGCCGCTCGACGCCGACGCCGCAGGCCGAGACCACGCCGACACCCGTGATGACCGCGCGCCTCATCGGACGAGCACCACCTGGCCCACCGCGCCGTCGAGCCCTGCCGTGACGACGAGCGCCCGGCGCCCGCCGCCGGCCAGGAGCGCGTCGAGCGCGGCCGCCCAGGCGAGCGCGGGCGCGGCCGCGAGCGCGTCGCCCAGCACGGGCCCCAGCTCGAGGTGTTGCACGCCCGGGTGTTCCCGCGCCGCCCACGCGCGCAGGCGCTCGACCGGGGCTCGCCCCCACGCCGAGGTGACGATGACGTCGAGCGGCCCCTCGACCGGGCCGGGCTCCGAGCCGAGCGTGACCTGCTCCACGAGCGCCAGCGGCCGCGCAGGATTGCGGCAGAGCGCCAGGAGCGCGGCGCCCTCCGCGAGGACGAGGCCGTCGGAGAGCGCGCCGTCACGCACGAACTCGGCGTACGCCACGGGGTGCAGCGCGCTGTCCGCGCCGCCGACGAGGGCGCGCTCGCAGTCGCCCTCCTGCAGCGCATACACGGCCTCGATCAACGCGACGACGGTGCCGCCGCCGCGGGAGAAGAACGCGCCGTTGGGTCCGTCGGTGCCGAGCGCGATCGCCGGGTGACAGAGCGTGTAGTGGCTCATCACCTGGAAGATCGAGAGCGGGCTCGAGGCGAGGAGCCCCGCGCGGCCGAGCCGGTCGGGAGAGACACGTCCGTCCTCGAGCGACACCGCGAGCATGGCGGAGAGCTCCTGCAGATCGCCGCCCGAGGCGCCGACGCCCAGGAAGAACCCTGCGCCGTCGGTCGTCGTCCAGCCCGCCTCGAGGACCGCCTGCGAGGCGGCGAAGACCGCGAGGCGAGCCGCCCGGGACATCAGCCGCAGCTGGCGTGGCTCGACCCGGAGGGCGGGGAGCGCGGCGACCTCGGCCGTCAGGAGCCCCGGGGCCACGTCCGCGAGCAGCGTGGTCGGGCGCAGGAGGCCGCGCGCGCCCGAGAGGCCGCGCCACTGCGTGCCGAAGGCGCTCGCCGCGGCCACCGCCTCGATCCCCACGGGGCTCACGTCGCCCTCCGGAGGACCACACATGAATTGGCGCCGCCGAAGCCGAACGCGTTGGCCAGCGCGGCCCGCACCTCACGGTGCAGCGCCTCGCCGATCACGTGCGGCAGCGCACAGTCGGGGTCCGGCCTCGTGAGCCCTGCGGTCGGCAGCACGGTCCCCGACGTCACCGCCTCGAGCGCGCAGAGCACGCCGAGGGCGCCGGCGCCGGCGATCCAGTGACCGAGCGCGCCCTTCACCGAGCTCACGTGCGCCCGCCTCAGCGAGTCGCCGAGCACGGCCCGGAGCGCGGCCGCCTCGGTGGCGTCGTTGAGCGGCGTGGAGGTCCCATGGGCCTGGACGCAGTCGATCGTCACGCCGCCGGCGTCGTCGAGCGCCGCCTGCATGGCGCGCTTCGCGCCGGAGCCATCGGGCGCGGGCGCCGTCAAGTGATGCGCGTCGAGCGAGCGCCCCACACCGGCCACCTCGACCCCTGCGTCGCCGCGCTCGCTCGAGAGCACGAGCATGGCTGCGCCCTCCCCGAGCACGAAGCCGTCGCGCCGCACGTCGAACGGCCGCGACACACCGGTCGCGCTCAACGCGCCGAGCACGCCGAAGGCGACGAGCATCATCGCGTCGACGTCGGCGCCGACGCCGCCGCAGAGCGCCACGTCGCACTCGCCCTGGCGGAGGGCGCAGGTCGCCTCGACGATCGCCGCGCTGCTCGAGGCGCACGCCAGCGAGACGGTCTGCACGGGTCCTGCGGCGCCGAACTCGCGGGCCAGCGCAGAGGCGACGGAGGCCGGCGAGACCCTCGCGGGCGCGAGCAGCTTTGCGAGCGGCGGCGCGCTCCGCTCGAACGCCGCGCGATCGAAGCTCGCCCCGCCGCCGGCCGCGCGGACCAGCGCGAGCAGCTCGTCGAAGCTCGCGCGCCCCGACTCCGCGCCGACGAAGACCCCGATTCGAGCCGGCGCCGCCTGCACCGCGGCGGCGGCCCACGCCTCTCGCGCCGCAGGGAGCGCCAGCGCCAGCCGCCGCTCCTCGCCCGCGGGGAGGTCGGAGATCCGCGCGGCGACGCTGCACGGGAAGCCCGTCGTATCGAACGCGTCGACCGGCGCGATCGCGCAGCGCCCCGCGGCGAGGGCGGCCACCGAATCGGGCCACGTGCGCGCGAGCGACGTCCAGGCGCCGGCGCCGCGCACCCAGACCCGACGCCGAGCCTCCCCCCCGGGAGCGCTCACCGCGCGGGCTCACGGTCCCGCGCGAGCCAGTCCTCGAGCACCTCGCGACGGTGCGCGATCAACCGGGCGTTCGTGATCTTCTGGAGCGAGAAGGAGAGCCCCGCCTCCGCCACCCGTCGCTCGCCGACCCGGACCTCGCAGCGGACCTGCCCGCCCAGATCGCTCACGACGCCGGCGACCGCCTCGAGCTCCATCCGATCCCCGGGCCCGACGACGTGCCGGAACCGCACCCCATCGGCCATCACCAGCACGGCATAGAGATCGTGGCTGCCGCGCTGACGCATCGTGGCCTCCACGAGCGTGCCCCCGAGCTGCGCCATCGCCTCGAGGATCAGCGAGCCGGGGAAGACGGGCAGCCCCGGGAAGTGCTCGTCGAAGACCTCGTCCGCCAGCGTGACGCACTTCACGCCAGTCGCGCGGGTCGGTGGCTCGAGCGCCGTGATCCGGTCGAGGAGGAGGAAACGCATGGCGGGAG
>CAYHCR010000715.1:0-2992 GCA_964354895.1 uncultured Myxococcales bacterium
CGGCGTGCGTGTCCGCCCCACCTCCCGCAGCGTCGCCCGGAAGGCCTGCGCCGCGGCGCGGAGGCGCTCGGGGGCCTCCGTCGCCGGTCGCAGCGCCGGCAGCGGCGCGAGCGCGTCGATCACCGGGAAGAGCGGCCGCAGGCCCGCGAGCGCCTCGTCCAGCGCGGCCTCGCGCGGTCGGTCGCGCAGCGCGCGAACCAGCGCGTCGACCGCCGCGTCGAGCGCCTTGTAGGGGAGCTGCTCCTGCTCGAAGCAGCGCGCCTCGAGCCACAGCGCGGGCCGGAGCGCGTCCGCCGGGAGCGCGGCCCGCAGCGCCGCGAGCAGCGACGATTTGCCCGCGCCGGCCGCGCCCTCGAGCAGCACGAGCCCCGGTCTCCCGGCTCGGGCCGCGCGCACGGCCTCGACGAGCGCGCGCAACGCGTCGGCGCGCCCGAGGAGCGCAGGGCTCGGTGACGGCGCCTCCTCCCTCCCCTCTCCGAGCAGCCGCGCCGCGACCTCGGCCGCGTCGGGCCGACGCTCCGGCGCAGCGTGCAGCAGCGCGTCTACGAGCGCCGCGAGCGCCGGTGGGGTGCGCGGCGCGACCGTGGAGAGGGCGGGGGCAGGGCCGCTGCGCTTGCCCACGAGCTGTTCGCGCGCCGTCCCCTGGAACGGCGGCCGGCCGGCGAGCAGCGTGAAGAGCATCGTGCCGAGCGCGTACAGGTCTGCGGCAGGCGTGGGCGGGCCGCCCGCCGCGACCTCGGGCGCGAGGTGGGTCGCGGAGCCGAAGAGCCCGCGCTCGCCCGCGTCGGCGGCGTGCGCGACGGCGAGGCCGAAGTCGAGCAGCACGGCGCGCCGGTCGGCCGCGAGCCGCACGTTGGTCGGCTTCAGATCGCGGTGCAGGCGCCCGGCGGCGTGCAGCGCCGCGAGCCCGCGCGCGAGCCCGCCGAAGCAGCGCCGCAGCTCCGGCTCGTCCCGGCCGCCCTCGGTCGCCTCCTCGAGCGACGGACCGGTCAGCAGCTCCTGCGTCAGGAGCCACGTCCCGTCGAGGTGCAGCAATTCGTGCAGCGAGACCAGGTTCGGGTGCACGAGATCCGCGAGCACCCGGAATTCGCGCTTGAAGGCCGCGAGCGCGTCCGGCGAGGCGCGACGCAGCACCTTCACCGCGACCTCGCCGCCTGCGGCTCGATCCCGGCAGCGGTAGACGACGCCGAACGCGCCCTCGCCGAGCGTCGAGAGGCGCTCGAAGCGATCGGGCAGCCGTGCGGGCTCCGCGCCGAGCCGCGTCGTCACGGCTCGTCGGGCCGCTCGATCCCGAGCGTCGCCATCCGGGAGAGCAGGCTGGTTCGCGGCACGCCGAGGGAGCGCGCGGCCCGGGAGACGACGCCTCCGTGTCTCGAGAGCGCGGCGCGGATCAGCGTCGCCTCCTTCGTGTCGAGCTCGGCCCGGCGGGCCTGCAGCTGCGCGAGCGCGGCGTCGACAGGCTCGACGATCGCGGGCGCGGCGGCGACCTTCGGGAGCGGCTCGTCGAGGCCGAGATCCCGCGGCTCCACGTGCTCGAGGCCGAGCTCGTCGGCGTCGCGATCGCGCGTGAGGGCCCGGTCGCGGGCGCGGCGGACGACGGCGCCGAGCTGGCGGAGGTTCCCCGGCCACGAGAGGCGGTCGCTGCCGAAGAGGCGCGCGAGCTCCGGCGAGATCCGCCAGCGGCGAGCGGGATCGAGCCGGTCGAGCCACGCGATCGCGAGCAGCGCGATCTCGTCGCGGCGCTCCCGCAGCGGCGGCAGGCAGATCGTCGCCTCGGCGAGCCGGTGGAAGAGATCCCGCCGGAAGCGCCCCTCCGCGAGCGCGCGAGGCAGATCTCCGTTGGTCGCCGCGATGATTCGCACGCGCGCGTGGCGGGGCTCGCGCTGCGACCAGCCCAGCGGGCGGAACGTCCCGAACTGCGTGAAGTCGAGCAGGAGCTCCTGCGCGACCGGCGGCAGGTTGAGGATCTCGTCGAAGATCAGCGTGCCGCCGTCCGCGTGCTCGACGAGGCCGACGCGCCGCGCGAGCGCGCCGGGGACGGCGCCGGCCTCGTGGCCGAAGAGCTCGCTGGCGAACGCGCCGGGCGCGTCGGGGCCGGGCAGCATCGCCCGCACGATCGGCGTGCGCCCCGACGCCAGCGCGATCGCGCGCGCCAGCAGCGTCTTGCCGGTGCCCGACTCGCCGGTCATGAGGATCGGCCCGTCGGAGGCGAGGCAGCTCTCCACCTCACGCCGCACCGCTTCGAGGGAGCCGCCCGCGAGCAGCGCCTGGAGCGGCAGCTCCGCCTCCTCGGGCCGCTCGCGCAGCCGCGCCGCCCGCAGCTCCTCGCTCACGCGCTGGAGCCGCTGCCCCGGCTCGAGCAGCGCCGTGAGCAGCCGCGCGGCGAGCGCGACGAACTGCGCGTGCGCGGGCCCGACGAGCTTCTCCCGCGCGCGGAAGTCGACGTAGAGCACGCCGCGCACGAAGCCCTCGCCGCCGGGCCCCGGGGAGAGCGCGCGCGCCTCGAGCGGCGCCGCGATCGCCGCCATGACGCCGAGCTCCTGCAGGCTCTCGCTCGCGTCGAGCCCGTCGAGCGCGCTGACGACGGCCGCGTGGCCCTCCCGCTCGACCTGCGCGATCAAGGTCCGGCTCAGCTCCGCGCGCTCGACGGCGGAGAGCGCCCGCTGGACCCCGCGCGCGTTGACCGCGACCGGCTCGCCGCGGCCGGGCACCAGCAGCAGCAGCCCGCGATCGGCCCCGACCACCTCCACGAGCGCGTCCAGAAAGTCGTCCGCGAGCGTCTCGCGCCCTGCCGCGGGCGTCACGCGATCGAGCAGCGCGGCGAGCGCCTCCCAGAGCTGGGTCGGGCCGGGGTCGAGCTGGAGTCCGAGCGGCAGGGTCATGGAGAGCGCGACAGGCTAGCCCGGCTCCGCGCAGATTTCCCGGCCGCCGGGCTCGAGCCTCCGGGGCTTGTCGCGCGCCACGATCCGGTGGAGATTTCGCACCTTTTGGG
>CAYHCR010000716.1:0-2987 GCA_964354895.1 uncultured Myxococcales bacterium
GGTTGCCTGATCGGCTCGCCCACCGTGTGTGGTGCGCGGGCGCTGCGCGTGTCGGTCGATGACGCGGGGGGCCAGCGCGCGGAGGCGGAGCTCCCGCTCGTGGTCGTCTGCGACACGATCACGCTCGAGGCGTTCGAGTTCGGCCCGCTCTTCCCGGGCCAGGAGGTCGAAGGCCAGCTCGAGGCGCGTGGCGCCCCGCAGGCGATCTTCCGCCTCTACGCCGGCACGCTCCCCGAAGGCGTCTCGCTCGACGCCGCGGGCCTCGTCTCCGGCACGCTCACGGAGGACCTCGAGCCGGGCGTCTACACCTTCGTCGTCGAGGCGAAGGACACCGACGGTCGCGCAGGCCTCGGTGCGTTCTCCATGCTCGTGCAGCCGACGCCGCGCGAGGAGGAGACGGCCGCCGACGTCACGACGATCGACGACGGTGGCTGCGGTGGCTGCGCGCAGGGAACCGGCTCGGCCGGCTCGTTCGCGCTGCTCGCGTTCGGATTGCTCGCCTTGCTGCCCCGCCGTCGCGCGCCCGCCGTGCGTGGCTCCTCGCTGGGGTTGTTCGCGGTGGCGCTCGTCGCGCTCCTGCCGGCTTTCGCGTCCGCGCAGGCGCAGAACTACACGCTCCGGCAGCGACCGGCCGCCTACGTGCCGCTCGTCAACCCGACGGCGTCGGGCATCTCCGGGGATGACAGCGCGGCCTCCATCCCGCTGCCCTTCCCGGTCTCCTTCTACGGCACGCCATACAACGACGTCGGCGTCAGCACGAACGGTGTCGTGATGTTCGGCGGCACCACGACGATCTACTCCAATACGGCGATCCCGACGGGCGCCGCGCCGAACAACTCGCTCTATGTGTGGTGGGACGACAGCAGCGCAGACGCCGGCGACATCAGCTACACGACGATCGGCGCGGCGCCTTCCCGCGAGTTCATCATCCAGTATTCCGGCTGGGTCCGGCTCGGCGGCAACGGCGCCCGCGAGGTGCAGGTCCACCTGCGCGAGAGCAGCACGTCGATCGAGGTCCACTACGGCACGAACGCGTCGTCCAACGACAGCGCCTCGGCGGGCATCGAGGACGGCGGCGGCACGGCCGCGTCGATCGATGCCCTCGGCTGCAGCCCCAACTGCGACGCGGCGGCCTGGCCGACCGACACGATCGTGAGCTACTCGCAGGGCCCCGATCTCCTCGTGAGCCGCGTCTCCGGCGATCCCGTCGGCTACGCGGGCGTCGTCTTCCACATGGAGGCCGACGGCACGAACTTCGGCGGCGCGGACGCCAACGGCTTCGGGATGCGGTTCTGGGTGAGCACCAACGCGACGCTCTCTGCCGACGATCGGGAGCTCGGTCGGGGCGCCGGCATCGCGAGCGCCACGCCGGGCCAGTCGGCGCCGTTCTCGCTCGACGCGCCGCTGCCGCCGGAGCAGGGCTTCGGCAATTATTATATCCTCGCCGAGGTCGATCCCGACGGCGCGGTGGTCGAGGACAACGAGGCCAACAACGTCGCGGCCTACGGTCCGTTCCCGATCGGCGTGCCCGCCCCGGACCTCGCGGTCGAGGAGATCCGCCTCCCGTCGAACGCCGACGCGGGCGGTTCGTTCTCGCTGGACTGGGTCGCGCGCAACCTCGGCAACGCCGCTGCCAGCGATGTCCCCTATCTCGTCGTGCTCTCCGAGAACGAGATCGTCACGGCCTCCGACCGCGAGCTCTTCCGCGGCACGGTCTCGGCGCCCGCGCTCGACGCGACCACGCCCACCGTCGAGGTCGAGGTCCCTGCAGACGTGGTCGCCGGCCGCTACTTCGTCGGCGTCGTGATCGACCCGGCGGGCGCGGTCTACGAGCTCAACGAGATCAACAACCTCGGACTCTCGGTGGATCGGATCGAGATCAGCGCCGGTGAGCTGCAGATCGCGACCTCGACGCTCCCGACGGCGCAGCTCGCGTCGCCGTACTGCGTGGGCCTCCAGGCGGTCGGCGGCTCCGGCATCTACGCCTTCGGCCTGCTCGACGGCGCGACGTTGCCGCCCGGCCTCGCGCTGATCGAGGAGCCGGCGCAGGCGCGCGCCGCAGGACTTCCCTTCGGCACGCTGCTCTGCGGCACGCCGTCGGCGACCGGCCGCTTCGCCTTCGGCGTCGAGGTGACGAGCGCCGGCCACTTCGCCTCGCGCGTGCTCACGCTCGAGGTCGACGACGGCCAGCAGGCGCTCGAGGTCGTCACCCACGAGATCCCCCAGGGCGGCTTCGGCCAGCCCTACGAGGGCTCGCTGCTCGCGATGGGTGGCCGCCCGCCGTACCGCTGGCGCGTGGCGCAGGGCGTGCTCCCCGCGGGCCTCACGCTGCAGGAGAGCGGCGAGCTGCGAGGCGCGCCGCGCGCGGATGGGACCTTCGGCTTCGTCGCGGAGGTGACGGACGACGCAGGTTTGACCGCGGTCGGCACGCTCGCGCTCCGCGTCGCGGCCCCGGCGAGGCTGACGTGCGCCACGACGACCCTCGGCCCGTTCGCGGTCGGCGCGCCGCTCGCCGCAGCGATCGGCGCGGCCGGCGGCGAGAAGCCCTACGTCTGGGAGACGCTCGAGACGCGGCGGCTCGCGTCGCCCGGCTTCGACGGTGAGGTCGTGCCCGACGAAGCGCCGCCGGGCTTCGTGCTCTCCGGCTCCGGGACGGTCAGCGGCTCGGCGAGCTTCGCCGGTCGCTACCTCTGGCACGTCGCGGTCACGGATCGCAGCGAGGGCGTCCCGCAGCGCGCCACCTGCACGATCAGCGTCGAGGTCGCGCTCGATCAGGGCCTCACCATCGTGACGCAGGCCCTCCCGGACGCGATCGCGGGCGAGGACTACGAGGCGCGCATCGAGGTGACCGGCGCGAGCGGCCTCGTCCTGTAATCGGTGGAGGAGGACTCCGAGCTCCCCGACGGCCTCGAGCTGCTCGACGACGGGGCGAGCGCGGGCGAGATCGACGCAGAGCTGCTCGACGGCGACGCGCCCCCGGCGTTCGC
>CAYHCR010000717.1:0-2983 GCA_964354895.1 uncultured Myxococcales bacterium
CGGCAGCTCGAGCGGCTCGCCGCGGCGCTCGCGACGATCGAGCCCGGCAGCCTCGTGCTGCTGCCGGAGTGCGCGCTCACCGGCTATGTCTCCGCCCGCGGACGCTTCGCTCCAACCCCGTGGGCCGAGTCTTCGGGCGGGCCGCTCGGCGCCGCGTGCGCCGTGCTCGCGCGCCGGTTCGGCGTGCACCTGATCGCGCCGCTCGCCGAGCGAGACGAGGCGCGGGTCGAGAACCGTGTCGTCTGGTTCGACGAGCGCGGCGAGCGGCGGGCGCACTACGGCAAACGTCACCCCTGGTACCCGGAGCACTGGGCGGCGCCCGGCCTGCAGGACTTTCCTCTCTGGGAGATCGGCGGGCTTCGGTGCGTGCCCGTGATCTGCTTCGACGTGCACTTCGTCGAGGCGGAGGCCGCGCCGCAGCTCGCCGCCGCGGACGTCGTGCTCTTCGCGTCCGCGTGGGTCGAGGACGATCCGGCGGCGGACAGCCGCGCCGCGATCCTCGCCGGGATCACCCGCCGCTTCGGCTGCGCGATCGCGAACGCGAACTGGGGGCCGGGCGCGCCCGCCGTGCCGGGTCAGGGGCGCAGCCGCCTCCTCGGCCGCGACGGCGCGCCGCTCGCTCTCCCGGGCCCCGATGGGCGCGTCGAGGCGCCGATCGCAGCTACTTTGCGCTGAACGGGCTCGGGAGCACCGGCCCTCGCTCCGTGGCCTTCGCCGAGCGCTGCAGCTCGAGCTCGCGCACCAGCGCCGCCGGCGCGATCGCCGACACCGGGACGTATCCGGACTCGGCGCCGCAGTAGCCGTTGAAGATGCCCGGCTTGTCGCCGGTGGCGATGATCTTGTTGATCGACGCCAGCGGCGTCCCGACGATCTCGACGCCGCGCACGAGCTGGCGCTTGCCGGTCTTCACGTCGATCCGGAAGACCCGGCGCGGCTTGCCGCGGAACGCCTGGTAGCCATACGTCGAGGTGTTGGTGTCTCCGCCGGCGATGTCTTCGATCAGCAGCGCGTAGGGCTTCTTCTGCGCCCGGGCCTCCTCGAGGAGCAGCTCGAGCAGCTTCGCGTCCGACACCGTCTTCTTCGAGCTCAGCACGAGGTTCGCCATGCGCGCCATCGGCGCTCGATTGCCCTGCGCCCGGCCGTGGCCGTTGCTCTTCGAGAACCCCTTCACCGGCTTGCGCGAGAGGATGTAGCTGCGGAGCACGCCGTCCTGCACGAGCACCGAGCGCTGCGCCGGCACGCCCTCGTCATCGAAGGCGTAGGTGCCGTTGAGCGGCGTGCTCCCGAAGGTGCGCAGCGTCGGATCGTCCACGAGGGAGAGGAAGGCCGGCAGGATCGCCGCGCCGATCTGCCCCTTGAACGTCCGGCCCTCGTTCTCGTCGTCCTGCCGCTCGCCCTCGAGCCGGTGGCCGAGCGTCTCGTGGAAGAGCACGCCGGTCGCCTCGGGCTCGAGCAGCGCGGGCCCGGAGTAGGGATCGATCACCGGCGCGACGCGCAGCTCGAGCAGCTCTGCCATCAGCTCGCGCGCCGCCTTCTCGAGCTCCGGCAACGACGGCAGCTGCGCCTCGCTCGGCGCGTAGAAGTCCTTGCTCGACTCCAGCAGCTCGCCGTCCTCCGCGCGCGCGACCGCCTGGATGTGTACGCCATACATGCGCACCTCGGTCACCAGCCGCGTGCCCTCGCTGCTGGCCTGGATCCGCACCTCGTGCTCGACGGTCACGCGGATCTCGTGATCGAAGATCTCGGGCTGCTTCGCGAAGACGCCCGACAGCCGCAGCGCCCGCTCGCGCCACGCGGCGCGATCGAACGGCACCGGCAGCGGCGCGTCGACGTGGCGGACGGCCTCCTCGCGGGTGAACGACGGAGGGCGCTCCTTCTCCTCGACCTCGTAGACGGCATTGCCGCGCTTCTTGAGCCAGGTCGAGAGCGCGGCCTTGTACTTGGAGTCGGTCAGCAGCCAGAGCGCGTTGCGCAGCGCGAGCGGGTCGCGCTCGAGCGGGGCGTCGGTCGAGGGGAGCCAGGCCGGACCGCCGTCGCCGAACGAGAACGGCATGAGATCCCGCCCCGCGGACGAGTCGAGCTCATAGCTGCCGACTCGCACGTCGACCGCGAGCTTCGCGTCGCGCTTCTCGGAGTCGCCGAAGATCGCGCCGTACCGCGCCTCGAGCGAGCGGCTGTGCTGCTCCTTGAGCGTGTAGCCCACGAAGTACGGCGGCTCATGCCCCGGCATCCTGAGCTGCGTCGCGCCGCGGGCGAGCTCCTCCTCCATCGCGGCGAGGACGGCGAGGCGGCCGTCAGGCGCCGGGGCCGCGGCGAGCGCGGCTGTGAGCAGGAGTGCGGGCAACGACGTCATGGTCTCTCCGGGCGCGTGCCTTCCGACACGCGCCGCGTCAGGGAGTTCCCTTCGGAATCACTCGATCGAGCAGTCGGCCGCGCAGCCATCGCCGGCGAGCACGTCGCCGTCGTCGCACGCCTCGGGCGCGTCGATCACGCCGTCGCCGCAGAAGGCGCGGAGACAATCGAGCCGACAGGCGTCGGGCGCGGTGTCCGAGTTGCTCGCGCCGTCATCGCACTCTTCTGCACCGAGCTGCACGAAGCCGTCGCCGCACGTCGCCGCCACGCACCCGGGCAGGCACGCGTCGTCGATCGCGACGTTGCCGTCGTCGCAGACCTCGCCCGCGTCGAGGAGGCCGTCGCCGCAGCCGGGCGGCTGACAGTTCGTACGACAGGTCGCGCCGGGGAAGTCGGAGTTCGCCGGCCCCTCGTCGCAGCCCTCGCCCGGATCGAGCCGGCCGTCGCCGCAGCCCGAGAGCTCGGGCGTGCAGTCAGGCGCGCAGCCGTCCCCGGCGACCACGTTGCCGTCGTCGCAGCCCTCGTCCGGGTCGAGGAGGCCGTCGCCGCACGACGCCGCCGCCTCGGGTTTGCAGGCCGCGCTGCAGCCGTCGCCGGGGGCGAGGTTTCCGTCGTCGCAGAGCTCGCCGCG
>CAYHCR010000718.1:0-2980 GCA_964354895.1 uncultured Myxococcales bacterium
CGCTCGAGGGATCGTCCGCGCGCTGGGGCCGCTCCTCGGAGATCGACGGGAACTCGCCGCTGTCCTGCTCCTCGAAGAGCTCGTCGACGCCGAAGCGCGGCGCGCCGGTGAGGCCCTCTTCGCCCTCCTCGGAGCTCTCGTCCGACGCGACGTGGGTCCGGGGCGCGACGTCGAGCACCGTGCCCCCGAGGTCCGTCGCGAGCCACGTCCGCAGATCGAGCCCGTCCACGAGCTCCATCACGAGGTACGGGTAGCCTTGGTGCACGCCGGCGCTGAAGACGCGCACGACGTTCGGGTGCGAGAGCTCCTCGAGCGCCTCGAACTCCCGCACGAGCCGCCGCGCCACCGCCGGCTCGAACGCGCTGCCGGTCGAGAGCAGCTTGACCGCCACGATCTCGCCCGTCTGCCGATCCTCCGCGCGATAGACGGTCCCGACCCCGCCCCGTCCGAGCGTGCCGAGGATGCGATAGGGACCGACGACCTTGGGAGGCATGCGCCGCGGAGTCTAGGGTCCGGCTTCCCGGCGCAGCAAAGAGCCGCACGCCCCACCACCAGCGGCTACGGGAGCTCGCCGTAGAGCAGCTGCATCCGGCTCACGAGCGGCGCCTCGAACTCCGCAAAGATCGAGGAGAGCTGGCCTCCGATCGCGACGACCGACCGGTCCCTGCCCGACGCGAGGCGCGGGTGCAGCGCGAGGTCCACGCAGCGACTCCAGGCCGGCGGCCGGTCGCGCTCGGCGAGCGTGTCGAACCGGAGCTGCCTCCACTGGCCGTCGCGGACCTCGCCGGAGGAGCGCCAGAACCACGTGTCGCCGAGGTTGTAGTAGCCGGGCATCAGCGTCTCCGGGTACGTCGGAGAGGGCGGCGCGCAGCTCTGGTCGTAGCCCGCCGAGAGACCACGGCCGCCCATCACGACGATCGCCTCGCGCGCCGCGTCCCAGGCGATCCCGGCGACGTAGCGGGGCGCCATCCCGGGGTCGGGCCGCGCCTGCTCCCAGCGCCCGGTGACCGGATCGAACAGCCAGAGCTCCGCGAGCGGGCGATCGCGCAGGACCCTGCACGCCGGCGCGCCTTCGCACGAGAGCTGCCCCTCCGACCACCGATCGACGCAGTCGGGCGCCCCGAAGCACCCGAGCGTGGTTCCGGCGAAGAGCGCGAACCGGCGGAGCTGTGGCTGCCAGACGCCGCTCGCGTGGAACCGACCGGTCGGCCACGAGGCGCCCGCGGGTCGAGCGTGTCGACGCCACGAACCCTCCTCGACCGCGAAGCTCCAGAGATCGTCGGTCACCTCGCGGTCGTCCCACGGGTCGCCGCCGAACAGATAGAGGACGCGCGCGTCGGGGTCGTACGCGGCGGCGGCGCCCGACGTCAGCGGGCAGAGGCCGGGCGTCGACAGGCACGCGTCGCGCGTCGGGCCGATCGCCGCGAACGCCGCGTCGGCGTAGCGGTAGAGCGTCGGATCCTCGAGCCCGTCGCGCGCGGCGAAGCCGAAGACGGCCTCCCCCTTGCCGCCGCCGCCGATCCAGTACGCACCGGCGGCGGGGCGCGTCTCCGACTCGAGCGGTGCGGCCGTGACGCCGTCGAGAGAGACATCGAGCAGCCACGCCTCGGAGGAGTCGAAGTACGAGACAGGCTGGCTGGGATCCAGCGCCGTCCGCCCGCCGACGAGCAGCACGCTGGTCGGCTGGCCGGCATCGTCGAGGATCGGCACGAGCAGGTGCGCGAAGCGGCCGGTGGGCAGCGGCGGCCCGTTCGGCGCGCGGGGATCGGGGCCGGGCTCCCAGCGCAGACAGTTGTTCAAGCACGTCTCGCCGGTCAAGGGGAGGACGCTGCCGCACGGCGCGTCCTCGCACGCCACGAGCACGCCGCCCCTCGCGCAGTTGCTCTTCGAGAGCGTCGCATCGCAGGTCAGCCCGTCGGGGCAGATGTCCTGCGCGACGCACCGCAGCTCCCGACCACAACCGTCCGGGAAGAGGCCGCAGAGGGGCTCGATCCCCTGCGCGGTCGCCTCCGCCACGACGTCGGCGCAGCTGCGCGGCAGGCACCGCGTCTCCGCCTCGACGGCGCTCTCCAGGAGGCAGCCGGTCATCAGCAGCGCGGGGAGGGTCGCAAGGATCGCGCGTCGCATCCGGCGGACCCTCTCACGCACCTGCGGCCGGTGGAAGGCGTTGACGTGCCATTTGGAGGGCCCTACGGTCGATTTCCCCGTGAAGACCCCGCCCAAGCAGCGCGCGCCGGCCCGCCCGAAGGCCCCCGCAGCAGCAGCGCCCCCCGACGAGCGCCGCACACTCCGCGCGCTGGTCGAGGCCGGCCCCCTCCCCCGCCACGTCGGCATCATCATGGACGGCAACGGCCGCTGGGCCGAACAGCGCGGCCGCCCGCGGCTCGACGGCCACGCCGAGGGCTCCCGCAGCGTACGCGCGGTCACGACGCTCGCCCGCGAGCTCGGCATCGAGGCGGTGACGCTCTACGCCTTCTCGACGCAGAACTGGTCGCGCCCCGCGGACGAGGTCGCCGGGCTGATGAAGCTGCTGGCCGAGTACCTCGTCGCGGAGAGAAGAGGGCTCCTCGGCAACGGGATCCGGCTGCGCACGATCGGCGACACCTCGCGCCTGCCACGCCCGGTGCGCTTCGTGCTCGACGAGCTCGTGAAGGCCTCCGCGAAGAACGGCGGGCTCTCGCTGACGCTCGCGCTCTCCTACGGCGGCCGCGAGGAGCTCACGCGCGCGGCGAGGGCGATCGCCGAGGACGTCGCGGCGGGGCGCCTGCAGCCGTCGCAGGTCGACGAGGCCGCCGTCGCCGCGCGGCTGTACACCGCAGAGCTGCCCGAGCTCGATCTCTGCGTCCGCACGAGCGGCGAGCTGCGCATCTCCAATTTCCTGCTCTGGCAGCTCGCGTACGCCGAGATCGTCGTGGTCGACACCCTCTGGCCCAACTTCCGCGAGGACGAATTCCTGCAGGCGCTGCGCGCATACCAGGGG
>CAYHCR010000719.1:0-2980 GCA_964354895.1 uncultured Myxococcales bacterium
CTCTCACGCGTCCGTCACGGGCGCGCGATCCGCCGCTCCGCTGCGCTGGGCGCCATCCGCCCCGTGGCGCGCAGGTCGACGAAGAGGATCGTCGCACCGACGGCGGCCACCGGGATGAACAGGATGTTCAGCAGCGGGATCCAGAGCATCAGGTACGTCGCGGTGCCGAAGCCCATGCAGAGCGCGAAGTTGTCGCGCACCGTCTGCAGTACTTCTCTGAACGCATAGTCGTACCGGTTCGCGGGGAGATCCAGGTACTCGTACGCGAGCCAGAAGGTCGTCCAGAGGATCGAGAGCGGCGTCCAGATGAGCTGGCCGAGCCCCGGGATCAGCCAGATGACGAAGAGCACCGCGTGCCCGCTCCACAGCAGCACGAGGCGCATCACCGCCTTGAGCACGGAGTTCGTCGTCTCGAAGACGAGCTTCTTCACCCCGCCGCCGCCCTCGGGCACCGCGCCGAGGACCTTCTCGACGTTCGTCGTGAGCGGGTCCTGGAACGGCGCCGTCGCGACCGGCGGGATCGACGAGGCGCCCATGACGAAGAGCCCCGAGCCGACGAGGAACACCAGCGTATACCAGACGAAGCGCAGCCAGCCCTCGGGCTTCTCCCAGAGCAGCGAGAAGGCGCTCGGGACGTAGAGCCAGACCAGCGCAAAGAGCCCGGAGAGCAGGAAGAAGCAGACGCCCGCGACGATCGCCGACAAGCCGAAGAGGCGGCCGTGCGTCAGCACGAGCTTGAGGCCGCGGAAGGGCAGGCCGAAGCCCTTCGCGAAGCGGTCGAACGCCGAGCCGCTCGAGAGGGTGCGACTCGGCTCGCCCGGCTTCACGCCGAGGACGCGGTCGAGGCGGTCGCGGGAGGAGAGTTCGGCGCCCATGAGGGCTTCGTCTAGCACGGTCGGGCGTACGGGCCGCGCGCGGCGACCGTTCATCGTGCTTGCGGGGGCCGGCGTCGGTCTCTATGACCTGCCCCATGAGCCTCGACCTGCCCCGCGACGAGAGCCCCGAGATCGGCTCGCTGGATGACCTCGTCGCGATCTTCCGCCGCGCCGAGAAGCCGCGCGCGCGCTGGAAGATCGGGATGGAGCACGAGAAGATCCCGGTCCGTTTCGACGATCTGGGCGCGGTGGGCTTCGACGGTCCCCGGGGGATCCGCGCGGTGCTGGAGCGCTTCGGTCGGCACGGCTTCGAGCCGGTGCTGGAGGATGGCCGGCCAATCGCGATGAAGCGGCCCGGCGAGGTGATCTCGCTCGAGCCCGGCGGTCAGCTCGAGCTCTCGGGCCGGCCCTTCGCCTCGACGGTCGACTGCGCGATCGAGCAGGCGGCGCACGTCGCGCAGGCGGCGGCGATCGGGCGCGAGCTGGGGCTGCGTTTCCTGGGCGTCGGGCTGCGGCCGTTCGGCGGCGTCGAGGGCCACCCCTGGATGCCCAAGGCGCGGTACGGGCCGATGTCGGCCTGGCTCGCGAAGAGCGGACGGCTCGGCCACCAGATGATGCTGCTGACCGCGACCGTCCAGGCGAACTACGACTTCTCCGACGAGGCCGACATGGCCGCAAAGCTGCGCACGGCGATGGCCGTCTCGCCGCTCGTCACCGCGATCTTCGCGAGCAGCTTCCTCGTCGACGGCAAGGACAGCGGCTACGCGAGCTGGCGGACGCAGGTGTGGCGCGACGTGGATCCGTCCCGCTGCGGGATGCTGCCCTTCGTCTTCGACGAGGGCTTCGGCTATCGGCGCTGGGTCGAGTGGGCGCTCGACGCCGCGGTCGTCTTCGTCCGCCGCGAGGGGCGGTACGTGCCGATGGGCGGGCAGACCTTCCGCTCGTTCCTCGCGAGTGGGCACGGCGGGCGGCGCGCGACGATCGGCGACTTCGAGGATCACCTCACGACGCTCTTCCCGGAGGTCCGGCTCAAGGGCGTGATCGAGGTGCGCGGCGCGGACGCCGGCACGCTCGAGATGAACGCGGCGCTGCCGGCGCTCTGGAAGGGGATCCTCTACGACCCCGAGGCGCTGCACGCGGCCGGCGCGCTGCTGAAGGCGCAGAGCTTTCCGGAGCGGCTCGCGCTGCAGGAGGCGGTCGCGCGCGACGGGCTGCGGGCGCGCGGGCCGTCGGGGCCGGTCCTGCCGCTCGCCCGCGAGCTCTTCGCGATCGCGCGGGAAGGTCTGCGCCGGCTCCAGCCGCCGCTCGGCGACGCGCCGGACGAGCGGCGGCTGCTCGACGCGCCGGCCGCGTGGCTCGAGCGCGGCTGCAGCCCTGCCCACGAGCTGCGGGCGCGGTGGGAGGGAGAGCTCGGTCGGGACCCGCGCCGCCTCGTCGACGCGCTCTCGATGTAGCGGCGGTCAGCGCTCGTACGGTCCGAGGTCCCAGCCGGCGATCCCGTCGCCGTCGCCGTCGCCGCCACGCGGCCGTCCGTCGCCGTCGAGCGCGGGCCCGCCCTCGGGGAGGCCTGCGTCGACGACCGGGCTCGTCGCGGCCGGCCGGAACGCCCCGCGGCCCTCGTCCCAGAGCGGCACCTCGAGGAGCAGCTCTGCGCCGGGCAGCTCTGCGGAGAGCGCCGCCTGCTCGCAGATCGCCGCGCCGTCCTCCCGCCGCCAGATCGCCGCCGCGCCGCAGCTCGTCGCCGGGGCGGTCAGGACGCGGCGCAGCAGCGCGGGCGGGCCGCCGCCCTCGTCGACCATCGCGGAGCGGACGTCGCCGTCGCGCGCCTCGAGCAGGCAGGCCTGCAGGCGCACAGCTGCGCCCTCCGCGAGCCGCATCGCCGCTGCGTCGTCGGTCGCCGCCGCCGTCGCGAGGCTCGAGTGGGCCTCGAGCGGACCTGCGGCTGCGAGCGCCGTCGCGAGCGCGGCGGGCCCGGCGCGCACGACGACGTTCTCCAGCGTCGAGAGCCCCCGCGTCACGAGCCCCTCGGAGCGCACGACGGCCGCCCCGGCCGACAGCCAGAGCCCGGCGCTCCCCTCGAGCCGACCGCCCGCGTCGACCGCCCC
>CAYHCR010000720.1:0-2975 GCA_964354895.1 uncultured Myxococcales bacterium
TCGGCCTCGGCGTCGAGGTCTTTGCGCCGCTCGTGCTCGATGTGTCGCTCGACGTCGGGAGAGGGCCCGACGCCTCGCCCTGGACCGTGCAGCTCGGCGGGACCTTCGAATTCTGGGGGCCGGGGGCGGGGTGACGCAGGCGCGCTCGTCGCGCCTGCGATCCGCTTCGCGCGGCTTGACGGCCCTGGCCCGTCCGCCCACGCTGCGCCCCGATCACCGCAAGGGGGCCACATGAGCGTGCTGCTGGGGCTGCTGGTCGGAGCTCTCACCTGGTTCGTGCTGCGCTACGTGCTCTTCGGCTTCTTCACCGTCGATCAGAACGAGCGCGCGGTGAAGACGAGCTTCGGCCGCGCGCTGCGGATCGAAGGCGCGACGATCGCGTCCACGCCGCTCGCCGACGCGCTTCGACCGGACGAGAAGCAGCGCTACGCCTGGCCGCTGGTCGAGGTGATCCCGCCCGGGGGCCCGTATTTCCGCTGGCCGTGGCAGCGGGTCTACAAGGTCTCGAGCGCCGTCCAGACCGCAAACATGGCCACCGACCCGGACAACCCGCACGCGAACCAGGGCGGGACGGTGCTCGAGGCCGTGACGAAGGACCAGCTCGACACCGGCCTCCAGGGCCAGATGCGCTACCGCGTCAGCGAGCAGAACCTCTACGCCTACCTCTTCGGCGTGAAGCGGCCGATCAGCCACGTCACCGGCTATTTCGTCTCGATCCTCCGCGAGCGCATCGCGAACTTCGAGGCGCCGGACGTCGCGGGCGTGGAGCCGGCGGGGCGCGACACGCTCGGCGTGCGCGGCATCTCGATCAACGACCTTCGCAAGAACCTGCGCGACATCAACGAGCACATGGACAAGGAGTGCGCCTCGTCGGCCGCGCGCTACGGCATCGTGCTCGACGCCTCGCTCATCACCGAGATCGATCCGCCCCACGAGGTCGAGAGCGCGCTCGCCGCGATCAACACGGCGCACAACCAGGTGAGCTCCGAGATCTCGCTCGCGCAGGCGGGCGCCGATCAGAAGATCGTGCAGTCCCGCAGGGCCGTCGAGATCGAGACGCTGCGCGCGCAGGCCGAGGTCGAGCCGCTCGAGCAGCTCGCCGCGCAGCTCTCGGTGCTCAAGCTGGCGGGCGGCACCGCCGCGCTCGACGCCTACGTCCGCAACCTGCGCCTCGCGCTCTGGCAGCGCGCCAAGCGCGCCTTCCTCGAGGTGGGCTGACATGGACTTCCTCGTCGCTGCGATCTTCTCCTTCGTCGCCTGCTTCATCGGCATGCCGGTCCTGCTGGCCCTCGCGCGGCTCTTCGGCCTCTACGCGGTGGTCGAGGAGCGGACCTGCCGGGTCTATCTGTTCCTCGGCAAGGTCGCGGCCGTGCTCGACGAGCCCGGCCTGCATTTCCTGCCTGCGAAGCTCGGCCTGCGGGCCTTCGTCATCCACTTCTTCGGCCGCGTGCAGGTCGTCGATCTGCGGCTCGACCAGGAGTACCTGCGCAGCCAGCCGGTCAATTCCGAGGAGGGCGCGCCGATGGGCATCGGCGTCTGGTACGAGATGTTCGTCTCCGACCCGGTCGCCTTCCTCTTCAAGAACAACGACCCGCGCGGCTCCCTGCGCGCCAACGTCTCCAACGCCACCGTGCGCAGCCTCTCGAACATGAAGCTCGGCTCGATGCTCGAGAACCGCCACTCGATGAGCCAGACCGTGCGCAACGAGGTCTCGCCCAAGTCGCACGACTGGGGCTACCAGCTCGGCTCGATCTACATCCGCAAGGTCCACTTCCGGGACGAGGGCATGATCCGGCAGATCGAGGAGAAGGTCGTCAACCGGCTTCGCCAGGTGACCAGCGCGATCCGGCAGGACGGCGCGAACCAGGTCTCGCTGATCACCTCTGCGGCGGAGCGGCAGGCGGCGGTGGAATTCGCGAAGGCCGCGGCGCTGCGGCCGCGGATCGTCGGCGAGGCGCTCCGACGCATCGGGGCGGATCCGGAGGTGGAGAAGACGCTCTTCCAGTCGCTCGAGACGCAGCGACTGCTGGAGAGCGCCGCGGAGGTCGTCCTGCTGCCGTCCGGCTCCGGCGGGAACGCGCTGGCGATGCTGGGCGCGTCACACGAGAAGTAGCGCGTGCGACGACTGTCCATACTTGCAATGCTGCTCGCCGGCTGCGCCTCCGTGCCGGCCGGCGACGGCTCGGTGCAGCTGACGGGCGACACGGTGATCGTGCGGCTCACCACGCTGCAGCGAAAGGCGTACGAGGCGCGTGATCGCGAGCACCACGGCGCCGCGAATTTCACCGTGGCGTTGACGCCCTCGCAGCTGGCGTCGCTGCGGGAGGCGCTCGGCGAAGAGGCGCTGCGGCCTCGCGTGAGCGTGCGGCTGCGCAGCGGCGCGCCCGTGAAGTGTGGCAACCAGCTCTGCATCGAGCGTCCCCGGCGCGCCTTCGGGCCGGCCGGCCGCGCTCTCGAGGAGTAGGGACGATGCTGAACCCCGGCGATCTCCGGTCCTTCGATCCGCGCCTCATGTTCTCCGTGCTCGCCTCGACCAACGACGAGCGCGAGCGACACGAGGAGCTCGGCTGCTCCCTGCAGGGACCGGTGAGCCGCCCGGTCCGGCACGCGCTCGCGCCGCTCAAGGCCGAGATCGCGCGCCGGGGCCGCGCCGCCACGCTGCGCGACGCCGAGTCGCTCGTGCGCGCGCTCGACGACAGCGCGCCGTGGCGGGCGCTCTCCGAGCGGAAGCTCCGCCTGGGCCGACGGCCGCTGCGGGCCGACGTGCTCTGGGCGGATCCCGCCCTCGTGATGCCGCGCACCCTGCACGTGCGCGTCGGGCTGCAGGCGCTGGAGGTCGAGCTCTCGGCCGCTGCGTTCGCGGCGCTCGGAGATCTCATCGCGGGCGTGACGACGGCCGATCCGGCGCGGCTGCGGGCCGGGCTGCGCCACCCGGAGCTCGCCGCGCTCGCCGCAGAGCTGCACGAAGAGGGGCT
>CAYHCR010000721.1:0-2963 GCA_964354895.1 uncultured Myxococcales bacterium
CCGCGAGGACGAGGCCTGCGAAGCCGCCGAAGTAGAGGGCGGGGACGAGGCCGATGAGGAGGAAGGAGACGAAGCCGACCGCCGTGCCGCTGAGCGTGGTGACGCTCATGATCTTCGTGGAGGGGATCGAGGCGGCGCTGGTCATCGTGGTGGTCGTGGCGTCCATGGGGTTCTCCAGGTGAGCCGCGCGGGCTCGGTTGTTGTTCGCTGTTGTCCTCTGGCTTGTGCATCTGCGGGTCCAGGGGTCGCCGCGCCTGAATCCGCGGCCTTGGCCGGCTCGGGCGTCCGGATTTCCCGAATCCCTGGGGGAAAACGGCGACGAACCCGCAAGACTGTCTGCTGAGAGCGGTAGTGCTGCTCTGCATGCACGCAGAGCTGCCCGTCGGACGATGGAGACGCCACCGCCCGCCGATCCCCGGAGGGAGAGGCGGGCGGCAGGCGCGGCTCCGGTGAGCGAAGCCGTGCGGTTCACTCCTCGGCGTGGACGTCGTGGGTGCGGCCCGCGGCGGCGAGGCCGAGCCAGCCGAGCATCGAGCCGACGAAGGCGCCGCCGACCAGGAACATCGCGCCGACCGCCATCACCCCGAGGACCATGCCGAAGGCGACGAGGCCCTGCGCGAGCAGCGTCTGGGGCACCGGCGCGCCGAAGATGCCGCCCGCGAGGACGAGGCCTGCGAAGCCGCCGAAGTAGAGGGCGGGGACGAGGCCGATGAGGAGGAAGGAGACGAAGCCGACCGCCGTGCCGCTGAGCGTGGTGACGCTCATGATCTTCGTGGAGGGGATCGAGGCGGCGCTGGTCATCGTGGTGGTCGTGGCGTCCATGGGGTTCTCCAGGTGAGCCGCGCGGGCTCGGTTGTTGTTCGCTGTTGTCCTCTGGCTTGTGCATCTGCGGGGCCAACGGTCGACGCGCGTGAATCCGCGGTCTTGGGCGTTTCGTGCGTCCGGATTTCCCGAATCCGTGCAGGAAAACGGCGACGAGCCCGCAATGCTGGCCATACAGAGCGGCAGCGCTGTCCTGCCTGGCTGCAGAGCTGCCCATCGATCGATGGAGACGCCACCGCCCGCCGATCCTCGAGAGGACGGGCGGGCGGCGTGGGCGAGCGACTGCGTGTGGTGTGGCTCAGGCCTCGTCGTGCGCGTCGTGGGTGCGGCCCGTCGCGGCGAGGCCGAGCCAGCCGAGCATGGAGCCGAGGAAGGCGCCGCCGACGAGGAACATGGCGCCGACCGCGAGCACCCCGAGGACCATGCCGAAGATCACGAGGCCCTGGGCGAGCAGCGTCTGCGGGACCGGCGCGCCGAAGAGGCCGCCGGCGAGGATGAGGCCGGCGAAGCCGCCGAAGTAGAGGGCGGGGACGAGCCCGACGATCAGGAAGGAGACGAAGCCGACCGCGGTCCCTGCGAGCGTCGTCGTGCTCATGATCTTCGTCGACGTGACGGCGCGGGCGGTGGTCTCGGCGGTGTGGGTCGTGGTCTCCATGGTGTTCTCCTCTGAGCCCCGGTGGGCTCGCCGTTCCTACGCTCCTTCCCATGTGCATCCGGCCTGCCAAGGCCCGCCCGCCGTGAATCCGCGCGCTTGGACCGATCGACCGTCCGGAATTCCAGACCGGATGCAGGGAGGCGCCGACGCCGGATTCAGGGCACCCGCCCCGCCCGGGCCGAGGTGACGCCGGCAGAGCTGATCACGCGCGCAGCACTGCGAGGGACGCCCTTCCGGGGTCGCGGCGCGCGGGCTACGGTGCCGCCTCTTTGGTGGCCTGCGGGGGTCGACAGATGCGGTTCGATTGGGGCGTGGAGCTTGGACTCGCGTCGCCCGGCGACGACGGATCGATGGACCTGGCGCGCGTCCTCCGGCTGGCGCCGCAGGTCCAGCAGGAGGGCGGCGACCCCTCGATCCTCCGGCCGCTCGAGGCCTCCGGCCCGACCGATGGCCTCGCGCCCTGGTTCCAGGCCGTGCGCGGGCTCGACGACGAGGCGCGCACGGTCTCGGCCGGCTTCGCGCTCGGCCGCGGCCTCGGCCACCCCGGCGCGAGCGACGACGGCATCGGCGCCGCGATCCGCTGGGCGATGTCGCTGCGGCTCGGCTCGGCCGTCACCAACCGGCTCGCCCCGATCGCGACCGGCGGCGCGGCGGGTCGCCTCACGGGGTGGGACGACGCGCTCTGCCCGACCGCGCTCGACGCGATCCACCTCGCGCTCGCGGCGCTGCCTCAGCGGGCGCGCGTGCTCGGAGAGCTCCAGCAGCGACAGGCGGTGAGCTGGTCGCTCGGCTACGCGGTGCGCGCCGGTGAGGCGCGGGGAGCGGCAGAGCTGACCGAGTCGCCGCGCAAGCAGGCCGCCCGTTGCCTCGCGCTCTGCCACCGCGCGGGCCTCGCGCCCAAGGCCTGTCTGCAGGCGCGGGCCGAGGTCGACGCCGCGCCCACGCGCGACGGGATCTCGGTCGCGCTGGCAAAGCTGACCGAGCAGTTCGTCGGGGTGCACGGGATCGCGATGCGGCTCGGCTGGGGCCTCGGCCGGCTGCGGGGCGCGCTCGAGAACCGCGGGGTGCCGGTCGATCCCGGCGTCGTGGGCCAGGCGATCGACGCCGCCGGCCGCGCGCTCGCGGAGCTCTGCCCTTCGGTCGGGATCGCGCCGCTCCTGCACTCCGTCCGCTGGTCCGCCGCGCTCGCGGCGCTGCAGACCGGCGACAGGGATCCGGCGCTCGCCTCGCTCGACGAGCTGCTCGGCAAGGCGCTGGCGATCTGCGACGTCCTCGAGGCCGGCGTCACGCGCCCGCCGGGGCTGCGTGAGCACGTGATGGCCGGCTATCGCGCCTCGATCGCCGCCAACCATCTCTGCCAGCAGGGGCCGGCGGAGGAGGCGGCCAACGAGGTGCGCGCAGGGCTGCGCACGGCGCACGGGCTCTTCCTGCTCGGGCTCGATCCGGTCGCCGACGTCCTCATCGACGGCATGGTGCGCGGCCGCTT
>CAYHCR010000722.1:0-2959 GCA_964354895.1 uncultured Myxococcales bacterium
ACGAGGCGCGCGCGATCGGCTTCGGCCTCGTCGGCCTCACGGTGCTGGGCTACGGCGTCGTCTACCTGCTCTCGGACGATCCACCCCCGCAGCCCTGACCGTCCGTCAGCGCAGGCCTTCGACGCGATCCGCGCCGATCCGCGCGCCGATCCGCAGCAGCGCCGCCTCCACCTGCGCGAGCCGCGTCCGCCCCGCCCGTTCCCCGGGCTCCCAGCGCAGCAGCTCCAGCGCGATCGCGCCGCGCGGCCGATCGAAGCGCGCCTCGAGCCGCCCGACGAGCCGCGCGCCCTGGAGCATCGGCAGCACGTAGTAACCGTGGACGCGCTTCGCGGCCGGCACGAACGCCTCGAAGCGGTAGTCGAACCCGAACCGGCGCGAGAGCCGCGCGCGATCCCGCACGAGCGGGTCGAAGGGCGCGAGCAGGCGCAGCTCTGCAGGCGCAGAGGAGAGCGCGGCGGCGCGACGGTCCCAGTCGACGGGCGCGAAGGCCTCCGCGATCGTCCCGTCGGCGGCCTCGACCTCCACCTCGACGAGCCCCGCGCGCTTCGCCCAGGCCCCCGCGGCCGGCCTGTCGATCGCGCCCCAGAAGCCGGACAGCTCTGCTGCGGTCGCGACGCCCAGTCGATCGAGCGCGCTGCTGCACGCCCAGTCGACGAGCGCGCGCCGGCCCGTCGCCTTGGCCGCGTGGGGCTCCGGCAACACCCGCTCGGCGAGGTCGTACCGCTTCTGGAACGCCTCGCGCCGCGCGACCGCGAGCACGCCGGTCCGCCAGAGAAATTCCAGCGCCGCCTTCTCCGGCGTCCAGTCCCACCACCCGCTCGCCGCGCGGCCCTCGGCGCGCGGGAAGTCCGACGCGCCCAGCGCCCCCTCGGACCGGATCCGCGCGAGCACCCGCGCGATCGTGCGCCGAGGCGTCGGCCCGAGCCGCGCCGTGAACCACCCCGAGTCGCGGATGCGCGCGCGCGCGGCGGCGAAGCGCGGCTTCCAGCGAGGGTAGTGCGCGGTCGGGATCAGCGACGCATCGTGCGTCCAGTGCTCGAAGAGCGCGCGCCGCTCGAAGGCGAGGCGATCGAGCGCGCCGTGCCGGTAGGCGTGCAGTCTTGCGCCGACGATGAGGTGGTGCGCCCGCTCGATCCGCTGGATCGAGTCGAGCTGCACGAAGCCGAGCGCCTCGACGACCTTCAGCACCTCGTCGTCGCCGCCCGCCCGTGCCGGATCTTCGAGCAGCCCGAGCCCGCCGAGCAGCAGCGCGCGCGCCACCTCGGCCGGGACGCGGGGCCGCGGGCGGGACGCGCGGCCCACCCGCGTCACGGCAGCCGGGCGAGGAGCGCGTCGCGATCGGCCGGGAAGCCGGCGGGCCCGAGCATCGCGAGCGCCTTGCGCCACTCCAGCGCCGTCTGGAAGCGATGCTGCGGATCCTTGTGGAGCCCCTTCTTGAGGATCTTCTCCAGGACGTCGGGGACGTGCGGCCAGAGGTCGCGGATCGACGGGATCTGCGCGTCGCGCGCCGACTCCATCAGCGCGAAGTCGCTCGCCCCCGTGAAGGCGGGTCGGTTCGCCGTCGCCTCCCAGAGCATCAGCCCGACCGCGAAGAGATCGGCCCGCTTGTCGACGTTCTTGCCGACGACCTGCTCGGGCGCCATGTAGCCGAGCGTGCCGCGCAGCGCGCCGTGGACCTTCTTGGCGCCCATCCCTTCGCCCTCGGCCACGCCGAAGTCCGTGAGCTTGCAGACGCCGTCGCGGCCGACGAGCACGTTCGCGGGGTTCACGTCGCGATGCACGAGCGAGACGTGCGCGCCGCCGTACTCGGCGCGGTGTACGTAGTCGAGCGCCTTGCAGAGCTCGTCGAGCAGCCAGACCACGCCGCCGAGCGGGAGCGGCTCGCCCTTCGCCGCCGCGTCGAGGAGCTGGCGGAAGCTCTGACCGTCGACCAGCTCGAGCTCCATGAAGTAGTCGATGCCGTGCTTCCAGACCTTGTACGTCCGGACGATGTTCGGGTGGCGGAGCTTGACGCAGAGCTTCCCCTCGTCCACGAAGAGCGTGACGAAGTCCTTGTCGATGCGGTTCTGCGGCAGCAGGCGCTTGACCACGACGGTCTGCCCGGCGCGCTCGCCCTCGAGCGCCTGCGCCCGGAAGATCTCCGCCATGCCGCCGATCGCGATGCGATCCTGCAGCTCGTAGCCCGGAAGGCTCATGGGCGCACCCTCGCCCGACCACGCCGATCCGGCAAGCGCACGACGTCAGCCCCTCTGGTGAAGCCAGCCGTAGAGCGACTCGTACATGGCCGCCGATCGATCCCACGAGAGGTCCAGCGACATGCCCCGCCGCTGCAGGGCCCTCCACGTCCCGCGATCGCGGAACGCGCCGCACGCCCGATCGACCGCGTGCACCAGCGATCCGACGGTCGGCTCGGCCATGCAGAACCCGGTCCCGCGCCCGCTCGGATCACCGACGTCGAGCACCGTGTCCGCGAGCCCGCCGGTGCGATGCACGATCGGCAGCGTGCCGTACCGGAGCGAGTAGAGCTGGTTGAGGCCGCAGGGCTCGTAGCGGCTGGGCATGAGGAAGGCGTCGGCGCCGGCCTCGATGCGGTGGGCGAGCGCGTCGTCGTACTTGAGCCGCGCGGAGATCCGCCCGCGGGCGTGCCGGGTGGCGTGCTCGAAGCCCTCCTCGAAGCGATCCTCGCCGGAGCCGAGCACCGCCAGCACGACGTCCCGCTCCATCAACGCGGGGAGCGCGCCGAGGATGAGGTCGATGCCAAGCACCAGAGCGGACAGTACATTCACGCGAACCGATCCTCGGTAGGACTGGCAGCGCAACGGCAGCACAGCTTGGCCCAGCACTGGTGCAGATTCACCATTGGCCACGTCAACTTGCATACCAGGCGGAGCAGGGAAGAGAGGACAGCCCAAATGCGAAATCAGTGCAGCAGAGACAAAGGAAGCCTTAGCTCCAGTGT
>CAYHCR010000723.1:0-2953 GCA_964354895.1 uncultured Myxococcales bacterium
CGCTTCGACGAGCTCACGCATCGGGGGACTCCTGGGCGCGGCCGGGCTTTGGACCGGCGCGACGCCCTCGGGCGTGGAGGAAAAGGTATGCACCAGCGTGCTCGCGGGGCTCGGCGCCGGATGGTCCGACCGACGCAGGATCCGGGCCGCTCGGTCGAAGGGCTTGAAGCGCGCCTCGATCTCACCGACGCCCTCCGCGGTGCCCAGGAACAGCGCGCCGCCGGGCCGCAGCGCGTAGTGGAACGTCTGGAGGAGCCGACGCTGCAGCTCCGGCCGAAGATAGATGAGCAGGTTCCTGCACGAGACCAGATCGAGCCGCAGGAAGGCCGGGTCGCGGTTGACGTCGTGGAGCGAGAAGACGACCCGATCGCGGATCGTCCGATGGATCCGGTAGCCACCTGCGGCCGGCTCCAGGACGAACCAGCGGGCGAGCCGCGCCGGCGTGACGTGCTCGGCGATCGAGGCCGGGTAGCGCCCCGCGCGCGCGGTCGCGATCGCGGCGGCGCTCAGATCGGTCGCGAAGAGCTGCAGCGGGAGGTGCTGGCCGAGCGCCTCGAGCCGCTCCTGCAGGAGGATCGCGAGCGAGTAGGCCTCCTCCCCGGTGGAGCAGCAGGCGCTCCACGCCCGGAACGGCGTCCCCGGGGCGTGGTCCGCGAGGAGGCCGGGCAAGACGTCGCGCTCGAGCCGCTCGAACTCGTCGGGGTCCCGGAAGAACTGCGTGACGCCGATCAGCAGGTCGTCGAAGAGCGCGTCGAGCTCGGTCGGGGTCCTCTCCAGCAGCGCCAGGTACCCGTCGAACGCCTCGAGGTGGTGGACCGCCATCCGGCGCTCGATCCGCCGCCGGATCGTGCCGTACTTGTACCCCGAGAAGTCGTGGCCGGTGTGGGTCCGCAGGAGGCGGCAGACCTCCGTCAGCTCCCGGATCGTCTCGGCGGAGGGCGCGTCGAGCCCCGCCGCGAGCAGCGGACGCCCGGTGGCGAGGCTGGCGAGCAGGGCCGCGCCGAGCTCCTCCGGCGGCAGCGCGAGGTCCACGAGGCCGGTCGCGAGCGCGCTCTGCGGCATCCCGGAGAAGGCCGTGGACGAGGGCGCCTGCACGAGCACCAGCCCGCCCTCCGCGTTGATCGCGCGCACGCCGAGGGCGCCGTCGCTGCCGGTCCCCGAGAGCACGATCCCGACGGCGCGCTCGCGTTGGTCGTGCGCGAGCGAGCGGAAGAAGTGATCGACCGGCAGCCGTCGCCCACGCGGCTCGGACAGCGGCAACAGGCGAAACGCGCCCGACTCCAGCTCGAGCTCGTGGTTCGGCGTCAGGACATGGACGGTGTCGGGCGCGACGCGGAGGCCGTCGGTGATCTCCACGACCGCGAGCTTCGTGACGCGCCCCAGCAGCTCCGCGAGCAGGCTGACGTGGTCGGGGGAGAGGTGCTGCACGATCACGAACGCGATGCCCGGCGGCGGCGGCGTGGGCAGGGCCCGGAAGAACGCCTCGAGCGCGGCGAGGCCGCCGGCGGAGGCGCCGATCGCGACGACCACGGGCGTGGCGGGCGGCGGCTCGAGGCTCGTGGGCGCTTCGGACTCGGGCAGGCGGCTCCTCTCGGGCATGGCGGGGGGGATACTATGGGCGCGTCCGCCTCGGATTGCGATCCTGCGTTGGCCCGGAGACGCAACTACTGTAGCACCCCCGGATCCAGCAGCCGGTGCTCCACCAGGTAGTCCCAGACCACGTCCGGCACGAGCGCGACGAGCTTCTCGTGCTCGTAGCTGCGGCCGCGCTCGCGGACGAGCGAGGAGCTGATGTTCGAGGTGACGACGTTGTCTCGCAGGTAGGTGTGCCGCGGATCCGCGAGGATCGAGCCCGCCTGCTCGAAGTCGAAGCCGAGGCGGTGGATCACGATGCAGTCGAGGTGATCGGCCATCCACTGCGCGTCGCCCCACGTATGGAAGCTCTGCGCCACGTCGCTGCCCATCACCCACGAGAAGCGGTAGCCGGGGTGGGCGGGCAGCAGGTGATCGCGGAGGATCGGCGCGGTCTCGCGGCTCTGCGCGTAGATCGTCGCGCCGTGCACGAGCTCGAAGTCGCAGGCGCGCAGCCTCGGGTAGCGGGCGATCGCGCGACGCACCATCTCCAGGCGGTGGGGCGCGGGCATGAGCTTCTTGCCCCAGGGGTGTTCGCCGGCCAGGTAGAACCAGACCTGATCCACGTCCGTCAGCGCGAGCACCTCGAGCGCGATGGTCAAGTGTGCGTTCGTGATCGGGTTGGCGCTCGTCCCCACCAGCGCGACCTTGAGCCCCTTCACGCGGCGGTCGAGCTTGTCGGCGCTCGCGCGGATCGCCTCGGTGAGGTCCAGGCCGAGTTCATTGCAGAGCTGCACCAGGGACCAGGCCGCGTCGCCCACCTCCTCGCGCAGGTTCGCGGCGTCCCGGTGGTGGAGCAGGGCGGCGAGCTCGTTCTGCAGATCGCGCAGCCGCTCGGGCAGCGCGGTCGTGCCGAAGTGCCGCTCGTGGGAGCGGCGCACCAGCTCCTGCAGTTTATGCACGGAGATCGAGTCGGACATGGCGCGGCAGGCGCGCCTTGTGGGGAGCAGAACCTCCATCTCGGCCAGGGCCAGGGGATCGTCCTTGGCCTCGGCCAGCAGCCAGGCGGCCAAGGTATCAACGAAGGGCAGTCCCGGCGGGATGGTGAAGACGGTCAAATCTACCCCCTCAAAAGGCGCTCCACCTCGGGCAGAGCCTCGGGCGTGCCTACGTGATACCAGCCGCCATCATGGACCAGACCGTAAAGGCGGCCATGCGCCAGGGCGCGATCATAGAGAATGTTCAGGGAGAACTTGCCTTCGGGGCAGCCTTCGAACAGGCGGGGATGGAGAATCTGAACGCCGGAGAACAGCAGCGGGGCGCTGGGGGACTCGCCGCGTCGGCGCAAGGTGTCGTTGCCGTTGATGAAGAAATCGCCGTT
>CAYHCR010000724.1:0-2949 GCA_964354895.1 uncultured Myxococcales bacterium
GGCGCGCAGCCACTCGAACTCCGCCATCAGGTAGTCGGTGTCCGAGACGAACGCCGACGGCTTCACGGGGACGTGCATGGGGTCTCTCCTCTGGCGGCTCCAGCGCCGCTGCCGTCACTACCCGGCCGAAGAGCGGGATGAACCCGGGCGTGGCGATTCGGGGGCGGGCGTGTCAGCCGGGGTCACGGCGCAGGGGGGGGGCCGCAAGGTTTGCGGCGCCTGCGATGGCTCCACCGCACGCTGGACCGCTGGGCGGGCGCGGTGCTGTTCACGGGCTCGCTGGAGGAGATGCTGCGCTGACGTGGGGCGTGGTGGCTGACAGGAGCGTCGTCGCCCGCGGCCCCGACCGTCGGCGGTCGACCGTCGGCGGCGCGTGCAGACATCGCGGCCGGCTTCAGCCGACCCACACGTTCGCCCCGCTACGCCTCCGGCGGCCCCGCAGCCGCGATCGCCCCGTCGATCCGCCCGGCGAGCGCACGGAACTCGTCCCACAGGTCTCGCGCCGCCTTTGCGTGCGCGCCGATCGCCCCGTCCGCGGCCGTCAGCTTGAAGATCGGCTTTCGGGCGGCCTGGGCGAGCGGCATCAGACTCCGGTAGTGGCGGAGCACCGCGAGACAGTTCGGGTCCTGTTCGAGGGATCGACTCGGTCCGAGCTCCACGCCGAGCACGGCCTCCGCGTAGGTCGACGGGATCTCCGCCATCCAGCGCTCGTAGGCGCGCGTGACCTGCCCACCCCACAGGTTCGCCTGCATCACCACGTAGCCGATCGGTCGCATCGAGCCGTCGGGCAGCGAGAGCGCCGCGTCCGGCGCCCGCGCCCGTCGTTCGGCCCACTCCGTACGCCACCGTCGCAGCGTGGGGCCCAGGTTCCGCAACCCCTGCAGGGAGAAGAGTTCTGCGCCGAGCGGCGTGACCACGTGCGACGCTGCGATCAGCGCCGAGCGATTGATCGCCCCGAGGTTGGGCCCGACGTCGATCAGCACGAGCTCCGCGTCGTGCTGAAGCGCGGCCTGCTCGATCGCGCGATGGAAGATCGACGCGATGCGGAACATGGCCGGATCCCGATCCATGCATCGAGGCCAGGCATCCGCCGCCTGCTGCTCGAACTCCGAGAGCAGCAGATCCCCCGGGAGGAGCGCGAGTCGTGGATGCAAGTGTTCTCGATGCGGCTCGACGAGATCCCCGACGCCCTGCATGACCGGATCGATCGCGCCGCGGATCGTGCGCCGCTGCGCGGGGAGCGCCACCCAGAGCTGCTCCAGTCGCTCCTCCTCCAGACACATCGCAGTCAGGTTCGACTGCGGGTCGAGGTCGACCATCAGCACGCGGCGGCCCAGCTCCGCGAACGTCCAGCCCAGGTGGTAGACCAGCGACGTCTGGCCGACCCCGCCCCTGTCGTTGAAGAAGGCGATACGGTTCACGACGCGCTCCGCACCACGGCCAGGACGGCGGAGGGAGAGAACGTGAACTCCGGCGATGGGTTGCCGTTCTCGACACACCTTCTCCGGGCGAGCTGCACACCCATCCCGAAGCGCTGTACGAAGCCGGTCGTCTTCAGCCCCGCGGCGAGCGTCGGGTTGCGGTAGTCGGTCGCGCCGGCCTCGCCGAAGTTCTCCTTCGTCACGCGGCCGTAGAGGCCGCCGGGGCTGTGGATCTCGATGCGATCCGAGAACCAATACCAATACACGGGCGCGTGCAGCTCGTACGACCGGTGCAGCAGCGCGTTGCGGAGGAGCTGCTGCAGCGCCGCCGCCGGGTAGTCGGGCCGGCGCTGCTCCACGACCTGCCCCTCGACGACGGTGCGCGTCTTCACGTTGATCTCGATCAGCTCGTCGATCCGCCGGAGGAGCTCGGGCAGGCGACCCGAGAGCTCCTTCTGGTCGAGGATGCCGGAGGTCAGATCATCGCCGTCCAGACGCACGAACTGCAGGTACGCGCCCGGGAGCGACGCGCGTGGGTCCTTGCCGAGCAGGAGCAGCGCCGCATGGTTCGGCGCGCCGGATCGAGCCAGCAGGTGGAGCGCCGCCAACTGCTCGGGCAGTGAGCGCCCGTTCTCAGCGAGAGTCTCCGCGCTGACGGCGGCCGGCAGATAGGAACTGCCGAAGAAGTCGAGGTCGAGATCTGCGACCGTCGCGCCCGCCGCCGCACGCGAGTCGAACGGCAGATCTCCCGACTGCCGTCTCTCGACGAGGATCCGCTCTTCGTCGCGACTGGCGATCGCCCTGCGGGGACCGACTCGGATCCAGACGTTCCCATGCCATCGGACGGGCGGATCGCCGGAGGGCGGCACGACGATCGCTGCGACCTCCCTGCCCTGCAGCGCCAGCCGCCGTACGACGATCGCGGGCAGCGGGAGCAGGTTGCCTTCGCTGCGCAGGCCCCCGATCTCGGTGAGCAGCGCGTCGGTGATCGGCAGGCCACTCGGCCGGCCGTCGTCGCGGAGTCCGACGAAGACCACGCCCGGTCTGCGGTGGCCGGGGAGGTCGTTCGCGAAGGCGCAGATCGCTTCGCCGATCTTCGCCTTCGCGCCCCCGGAGAACGATTCCTTCCGCTCGACGAGGTCGGACTCGGGTTCGAGCGCGAGCTGCGCAAGCTCTTCGTCCGTCAGCACCTTGCCGGCTCCTCTGGCGCTGGCGCGCCGTGAGGCGGGCAGCGTAGCGAGCGCGCCCGGCCCGAACAACCGACGTGGGCCGGGGCGGCCCGAGCGCGCGTTCCGACTCGCCGGCCGAAGAGCGGGATGAACCCGGGCGTGGCGACCCGGGGGCGGGCGTGTCAGCCGAGGTCATGTCGCAGGCGGGCCGCAAGGTTTGCGGCGCCTGCGATGTCTCCACCGATGTCCGACCGCCGTGCGATGCTCCGTCGCGTCATGGGATGGGGGGCGCCTGATGTCGGGTGATCGAAGCTGGCTGCGACCGGTGCTCGAGGCGATCGAGGCCGGGCCGCTGACCG